>JBEGUL010000067.1:0-3279 GCA_041178865.1 Actinomycetota bacterium
GCTTAAGAAGATCTGAAGGAGCTCGAACAGCTTTAACGTGTCGCTAACTCCGCAGCCTTGACCACATTGGCCAAGAGCATGGCACGAGTCATCGGACCCACACCACCAGGGTTGGGTGAGAAGTAACCTGCAACTTCAGCAACAGCATGGTCCACATCCCCAGTGAGCTTGGCCTTGCCCGTCTCTGTGTTCTCCACACGGGTAATGCCCACGTCCAGAACTGCAGCACCTGGCTTGACCCATTCAGGCTTGATGAAGTGGGGAACTCCCACAGCAGCAACGACAACATCAGCACGACGAATCTCGTCTTCGATGTTGACAGTGCGAGAGTGGGTGAGCGTCACTGTTGAGTCGATGCCCTTGCGGGTGAGCAAAAGTCCCAGCGGGCGGCCCACAGTCAGACCGCGTCCCACCACGGTGACATGCTTGCCTGCGAGGGGCACGTCGTAGCGCTGGAGCAGCTCCACAATTCCTGCAGGAGTACAGGGAAGGGGTGAAGCTAATTCTCCTTCAACACCCATCACCAGTCGTCCCAAGTTCATGGGGTGAAGACCATCGGCATCCTTGGCAGGATCAATGAGCTCAAGAGCGGCTTGCTGATCCAAACCCTTGGGTAGCGGAAGCTGCACGATGTACCCGGTTACCGCAGGGTCGGCGTTGAGGGTGCGAATAGAGTCCTCAACATCAGCCTGGGTTGCGGTAGCAGGCAGATCAACTCGGATCGAGTTGATGCCTACCTCTGCACAATCGCGGTGCTTACCCGCGACATAGGAATGAGATCCAGGGTCATCGCCCACCAACAGCGTGCCCAAGCCAGGGGTGATTCCCTGTGCTTTGAGAGCAGCGATGCGGTCAGCGAGTTCACCCTTGACGGCAGAAGCTGTAGCTACTCCGTCGAGAGTGACTGCTACCACTGTTCGAGGCCTGGGTACAGCGGGAAGTTCTCGGTCAACACCTTGACGCGAGCCTTGAGCGAAGAAACATCTGCACCGGGCTTGAGTGCTTCAGCAATGACATCTGCCACCTCAGTGAACTCAGCATCGCCGAAGCCACGAGTTGCCAGAGCAGGGGTACCAATACGAAGACCAGACGTAACCATGGGTGGGCGTGGGTCGAAGGGTACTGAGTTACGGTTCACCGTGATACCGGAAGCGTGCAGCACGTCTTCAGCCTGCTGGCCATCCAATGGTGAGTTGCGCAGATCAACGAGAACCAGGTGAACTTCGGTTCCACCGGTGAGCACGTCAACGCCGGCTTCCTTCATGTCGGGCTGGGTCAGGCGGTCAGCAATGATTTGAGCACCGCGCAGGGTGCGCTGCTGGCGTTCCTTGAATTCAGGCTCCATCGCAAGCTTGAAGGCGGTTGCCTTCGCTGCGATGACGTGCATGAGGGGGCCACCCTGCTGTCCAGGGAACACAGCAGAGTTGAGCTTCTTTGCCAATTCTTCGTCACGGCTGAGGATCAAACCTGCACGGGGACCACCCAAGGTCTTGTGAACGGTGGTGGAGACCACGTCAGCGTAAGGAACAGGGTTGGGGTGCAGGCCAGCTGCAACCAGACCTGCGAAGTGAGCCATGTCGACCCAGAGCTTGGCGCCAACCTCATCTGCGATCTCACGGAAAGCAGCAAAGTCGAGGTGACGAGGGTATGCCGACCAACCCGCGATGATGACAGCAGGCTTGTGTTCGTGTGCCAGCTTGCGCACAACGTCCATGTCAACGAGGAAGGTTTCAGGGTCAACACCGTATGCAACCGGGTTGTAGACCTTGCCGGAGAAGTTGAGCTTCATACCGTGGGTGAGGTGACCACCGTGAGCAAGCTCAAGACCGAGGATGGTGTCGCCAGGCTGTGCAATAGCGTGCAGCACAGCAGCGTTGGCAGTTGCACCAGAGTGGGGCTGAACGTTGGCGTAGGCAGCACCGAAGAGCTTCTTTGCGCGCTCGATGGCGAGGCTTTCAGCGACGTCAACGAATTCGCAACCACCGTAGTAGCGCTTGCCGGGGTAACCCTCTGCGTACTTGTTGGTGAGGACCGAACCCTGAGACTCAAGAACTGCACGAGGAACGAAGTTCTCGGATGCGATCATCTCGAGGAAATCGCGCTGACGGCCGAGTTCATCCTGCAGAACTGCAGCAATCTCGGGATCAACCTCGGAGAGGGGGGCGTTGAAGGTGTTATCTGAAGACACAGTGGGCTCCTAGGGATTGACCGGGACAAACCCGGTGCAGGTTTTGTCGTTCTTAGCCCAGGCGTTCGGCCAGATCCGCTCTCAAATCGCTCCCTGATGGATACCCATCTCAACGCCAGTCGCGACCCTGTAAGTGTACCAAGCTCTGAGGCAATATTCTTGAAGAATGTCTGAAGCAACCCACTGGGTACTCACCTTTGTTTGTGCCGATAAACCAGGCATCGTGCATGCCGTCAGTGGTGCGATTGTTGCAGCCAACGGAAACATTACGGAGAGCCAGCAGTTCTCCAGTGATGACACCGGAACCTTCTTTATGCGACTGCAGGTGGAGACCACGGCTAGTCGTCAGGAATTAGAACTCGCGCTGCAGCCCGTAACATCGAATTACGACATGCAGTGGCGCCTCGACGTGGTCGGTCGTCCCTTGCGCACCCTGGTTCTCGCGACCAAGGCAGCTCACTGCCTCAACGACATCTTGTTCCGTCAGCGCGCAGGTCAACTTCCTGTTGAGATTCCCCTGGTGCTTTCTAACCATGACGAACTCAGCTCCCTGGCTGGCTTCTATGGCATTCCTTTTGAATCCATGGCCGTCACTACTGCCGAGCAGAAAGCTTCTTTCGAACAGCGATTGCTTGAGGTTGTCGAACAGAACGACATTGAGCTTGTTGTGCTTGCTCGTTATATGCAAGTGCTCTCTCCCGAGCTGTGCACGAAACTTGAAGGCAAGATCATCAACATTCACCACAGTTTCTTGCCTGGCTTCAAAGGCGCTAACCCCTACAAGCAGGCTCATGCTCGTGGTGTGAAGCTCATTGGTGCCACGGCCCACTTCGTCACCAGTGACTTGGATGAGGGTCCCATCATCGAACAAAACGTTGTCCGGGTGGATCACTCCCGTTCTCCTGAAGAACTTGTTGCTATTGGCCAGGATGAGGAAAGCCGCACGCTGACTCAGGCCGTGAAGTGGTTCGCTGAGGACCGCATTCTGCGAGATGGCCAGCGCACCATTATTTTCAAATAGCTCCGGAATAAAGGGGTGTGCTCGCGCATTGACTCAAGTGAACCTCTTCGAAAGGTTCGGCTAGGAGATA
>JBEGUL010000068.1:0-12819 GCA_041178865.1 Actinomycetota bacterium
TTCCGATCTCAGTGCGAAGAGCACAGTGAACATGCGAGTGGGGAAACCCATGGCCTTGTAGATAACGCCGGTGTAGAAGTCGACGTTCGGGTAGAGCTTACGCTCCTTGAAGTAGTCATCCTCGAGTGCAATACCCTCAAGCTCCTTGGCAATGCCCAGAAGTGGGTCGTTCACACCGAGAGCTGCGAGAACCTCATCTGCGGTGTCCTTGACCAGACGAGCACGGGGGTCGTAGTTCTTGTACACACGGTGACCAAAGCCCATCAGGCGAACGCCGTCTTCCTTGTTCTTGACGCGCTCGACATACTTCGAGACAGATTCGCCAGAAGCCTGGATTTCAGCAAGCATGCTAAGCACAGCCTCGTTTGCACCACCGTGGAGGGGACCAAAGAGTGCGTTGATGCCAGCAGAAACGGAAGCGAACATGTTTGCGTCTGTCGAACCGACCAAACGAACAGTCGATGTCGAAGCGTTCTGCTCGTGGTCAGCATGCAGGATGAGCAAACGCTCAAGTGCGTTGACCACAACAGGGTTCTGAACGTAAGGCTCAGCCTTGTTACCAAAGGTCAGGCGCAGGAAGTTCTCAACGTAAGAAAGTGAGTTGTCTGGGTAGAGACGGGCCTGACCGATGCTCTTCTTGTGAGCATAGGCAGCCATCACGGGAAGCTTGGCCAGGAGGCGGTACGTCGAGGTCTCAACCTGCTCAGCGTTGTTGGGGTCAAGTGAGTCTTCGTAATAGGTCGACAGAGCAGAGACACCAGCCGAAAGCACGGGCATGGGGTGTGCTCGGCGAGGGAAACCGGAGAAAAAGTCCTTGAGGTCCTCGTGCAGCAGGGTGTGCATGCGGATGTTCTCTTCAAAGTTTTCGCGCTCAACCTGTGTGGGCACTTCACCGTGAATCAGGAGGTAGGAAGTCTCCAGGAAGGAGAGGTTTGTCGCCACCTGGTCGATGGGATAGCCACGGTAACGCAGAATTCCCTGCTCGCCGTCGATATAAGTGATTTTCGACTTGGTGGAAGCAGTGTTCACGAAGCCATAGTCCAGTGCAGTGAGGCCGGTCTGCTTAGTCAGCGAGGACAGATCGATAGCAGGAGCACCTTCGGTACCGCGCAAGACTGGCAGTTCGATGGTCTTGCCACCATAGGTCAGCGAAACGACGTCGCCGGTGGGCACTGAGTTTGTGGCTTCAGTCACGAAGACTCCTTGTGGATACTGTCTTAGGTGAAGGGTATCGAAATGATCCGTTGTGACGGAATTCCCCGAATAATCCAAGCCTATTGGCAAAAAGTGGAGTTATTACACACTCAAAAGTCGACGAGCAGCCTCAGCAATACGCTCATCGGTTTCTGTGAGAGACAGCCGCACATGCTGTGGGTAGAAATCACCATAGAAAACACCCGGCCCGGCAATGATGCCTAGTCCGGCAAGCTTGTCAATCGATGCCCAGGCATCAAGGCCTTCAGTGACCCACAAGTACAACCCAGCTTCGCTGTGGTCCACGCGGTAACCAGCTGAGTTGAGTGCAGGAATGAGCAATTCGCGGCGAGCGCGATAGAGCTCCTTCTGAGCCGCAACGTGGGCATCGTCTGCGAGAGCCGCAACCATGGCAGCCTGGACGGGTCCAGGCTGCATCATGCCGGCGTGCTTACGAATGTTGGTCAGCTGCGCGATGAGCTTCGCATCCCCAGCCACAAATGCCGCTCGGTAGCCAGCAAGGTTCGACTGCTTACTCAGGGAGTAGGCAGTCAAGATGCCGGTGAGGTCTCCCCCGGTCACCTCTGGATCAAGGAGGGAAGGGATGGGCTCAGTTTCCCAACGGCCAGTCCACCCCATCTCGGCGTAACATTCGTCGCCGACAATGTAGGCATCGAGTTCTCGGGCACGATCAACACGTGCTTTCAACTGTGCTTTATCCAGCACACGGCCATCAGGGTTGCCGGGGCTGTTCAGCCACACCAGCTTGGTGTTCTCTGGCCATTCGGCTGGATCATCGGAAGCAAACGGGGTGGCTTCTGCCATCCGAGCGCCGATGTCATAGGTGGGATAGGCGGCAGTGGGATGAACCACCACATCACCTGGTCCCAATCGCAGCATGAAGGGTAACCAGGCAACAAACTCTTTGGAGCCGATGGTGGGAAGAACATTCTCAACCGAAAGCCCTGTGACTGCCCTGCGACGAGCAAACCAGGCCACGATGGCCTCACGCAGTGCGGGAGTGCCCATAGTGGTGGGGTAAGCATGAGAATCCGTAGCTTTGGCTAAGGCCTGGCGAATAACAGCAGGTGTGGGATCTACCGGTGAACCGATCGACAGATCAATGGCTCCGTCAGCGTGAGCTTTCGCCATGGCCACATAGGGTGCCATGGCATCCCAGGGGTATTCCGGCAGCTCAGTGAGCATGAAACTTAGGCCTGGGGAGGAAGTACAGAAACTACAGGGTGGTCGCCCTTCATGACGCCCACCTTGGCTGCTCCACCGGGAGAACCAATCTCTTGGAAGAATTCCACGTTGGCCTTGTAGTAGTCAGCCCACTGCTCAGGAAGATCATCTTCGTAGTAGATGGCTTCTACGGGGCAGACAGGTTCACATGCACCACAGTCGACGCACTCATCGGGGTGGATGTACAACATACGGTCGCCTTCGTAGATGCAGTCCACGGGGCATTCGTCGATGCAGGCACGGTCCTTGACGTCAACACATGGCAAGGCAATGACGTAGGTCACGCGAAACTCCTTCGAAGAACGGGCTTTACCTTCATAAGTTTAGGGGTTGACCGTTGTGCTGATGTCCGCGCCACGGCGTCTCTCAGGCAGCTTGGGCCATGCCACCACAATCGTGGCGATCAAAGTCGGTGCAATCGCCCAAATCATGCCCCACAGGTTGTTCGGGACGAGTACTGAGCCACCGGTACTCTGCTGGCTCAGCAGGAAAACCATACTCACCACACCCAATGCAGCGACAAAGACAATCAGGCGATCTTCAACCACAATGCGCAAACCAACCAGGAACCCAACGACCACGATGAGGCCCAAGATCAGGCCCCAGGGGACGTCCACACCTGCGATGGTCATCACACTCTGGTGAACAACAGTGGTAATCGAACCCACAAGAAGGCCCATTCCCAGTGCGCCTGCACTGAGCAACATGCGTGTTGACAATGGACGGCGTTCAGCTGGTTTGGACATGGAACAAGTGTATCTAGCCAAAACTCGTTTGTATCCGTATGATTATTTCCACTGAGCGAATGCTCAGAGATTGACGAGGTTAGGTAATCCTTACTAAGGTAAACCTAAGTTAGGTAACCCTAACCAAACATCTCCCCCCACGAAAGAACGTGCACTTCATGCTTGCTAACCTGCTCATCGGCCTCCGCGAAGGTCTCGAAGCTGCACTCATCATCGGCATCCTCGGCGCCTACTTGATCAAAATCAATCGCCGAGATGTACTGCCCAAGATGTGGCTTGGTGTTGGTCTGGCTGCCCTGCTCTCCGCCATCGTGGGAATTATCCTGGGCGTCGGTGTAGGAACCCTCGAAGACTCTGCTGAGCAAATTATGGCTGGAACCTTGTCGTTCTTAGCAGTGGGTCTTGTCACCTGGATGATCTTCTGGATGGCCAAGACTGCCCGTAATCTCAAGGCTCACTTAGAATCTGATATCGAAAACAGTCTGGCCGGTAAGGGCTGGGGCATCATGCTCGTTGCCTTCCTCTCTGTCGGTCGCGAAGGTGTTGAAACTGCGCTGTTTATCTGGGCAGCAGCAAATGCAACCGGAGAACGCATCCTCCCCGTTCTCGGAGCGTTTGTCGGACTGGCCATTGCCGCTGTACTGGGCTGGCTCATCTTCAAGGGCATGGTTCGCCTGAACCTCAAGAAGTTCTTCGCCTGGTCTGGTGCTTTCCTCATCATCGTCGCAGCGGGAATCCTCAGCTATGGCATCCACGAGTTCCAAGAGGCAGGTTTGATTCCTGGCGATGCTGACAAGGCATTCAATGTCTCCGAAGTCATTGCTCCCGACACTTGGTATGCAGTGCTCCTGCGCGGAACTATTGGCTTCACCCCTGAGATGGCATGGGGCCAGATCATCGGATGGGCCCTCTATGTGGGCATCACCCTCACGCTATTCCTGCGCAATATGAAAGCGAAAACCCCCGCCAAGTAAGGCGAGGGTTTTCAGCTACTTCTTGCTTAGAAGCGGAACGATTACTCGTTCTGCTTCTTCAAGCGGCTGGTCGTACGCGCACGTGCGTTCGAGTCCAGCTCGACCTTGCGGATACGCACGAACTCAGGGGTAACCTCAACACACTCGTCTTCACGAGCAAACTCGAGGCACTCTTCAAGTGTGAGCTTGCGCGAAGGGGTCATGCGCTCGAAGCTGTCGGAGGTGGACTGACGCATGTTGGTCAGCTGCTTTTCCTTGGTGATGTTGACGTCCATGTCATCAGCGCGTGAGTTCTCGCCAACAACCATGCCTTCGTACACTTCCTGAGTTGGCTCGACGAAGAAGCTCATACGCTCCTGCAAAGCAACCATGGCAAATGGGGTAGCAACACCAGCGCGGTCAGCCACGATCGAACCGTTCACACGGGTCACGATGGAGCCAGCCCATGCTTCGTAGCCGTGAGAGACAGCGTTCGCGATACCGGCACCACGAGTGATGGTCAAGAACTCGGTACGGAAACCAATCAGACCACGTGATGGAACGATGAACTCCATACGAACCCAGCCGGTGCCGTGGTTGGTCATGGACTCCATGCGACCCTTACGAGCTGCGAGAAGCTGAGTAACAGCACCGAGGTATTCCTCGGGAGCGTCAATGGTGAGGTGCTCGAAAGGCTCGTGCAGCTTGCCATCAACCTTCTTGGTCACTACCTGTGGCTTACCCACGGTGAGCTCGAAGCCCTCGCGACGCATGTTCTCAACCAGAATGGCGAGAGCAAGCTCACCACGACCCTGGATTTCCCAGGCATCGGGACGACCAATGTCGACCAGCTTGATGGAGACGTTACCGACGAGCTCGCGGTCCAGACGGTCCTTGACCATGCGGGCGGTGAGCTTGTGTCCCTTGACCTTGCCGATGATGGGCGAGGTGTTGGTACCAATGGTCATCGAGATCGCAGGGTCGTCCACAGTGATAGTGGGCAAGGGGCGAACATCGTTGGGGTCAGCGATGGTCTCACCAATGGTGATCTCTTCAATACCGGCAATAGCGACGATGTCACCAGGACCTGCAGTGTCAGTGGGGAAACGCTCGAGAGCCTTGGTAATCAGCAGCTCGGTGATCTTGACGTTAGAAACAGTTCCATCATTCTTGACCCAGGCAACCTGCTGGCCCTTCTTGATGTTTCCGTTGAAAATACGCAGCAGGGCAAGACGGCCAAGGAATGGCGAAGCATCCAGGTTGGTCACGTGAGCCTGCAGGGGGTGCTCGTCATCGTAAGAAGGAGCAGGAACATGCTTGAGGATTGCTTCGAACAAGGGCTCGAGGTCATCGTTGTCAGGAAGCGAACCATTCTCAGGCTTGTTGTGGCTGGCAGCACCGTTACGGCCCGATGCGTAAACAACAGGAACGTCAAGAATGAGGTCCAGGTCGAGGTCGGGTACGTCATCTGCCATATCTGAAGCAAGACCGAGAAGAAGGTCCTGGCTTTCGCCAACAACCTCGTCGATGCGCGCATCGGGACGGTCGGTCTTGTTGACCAGGAGAATAACGGGAAGCTTTGCTTCCAGTGCCTTGCGCAAAACGAAGCGAGTCTGGGGAAGAGGACCTTCCGAAGCGTCAACGAGAAGAACAACACCGTCAACCATGGACAGACCGCGCTCAACTTCGCCACCGAAGTCAGCGTGTCCGGGGGTGTCAATCACGTTGATAATGATGGGGCCGTCAGTGGCGTGCTTGCCCTCGTAAGAAACAGACGTGTTCTTCGCGAGGATGGTGATGCCCTTTTCGCGTTCGAGATCGTTGGAGTCCATCATGCGCTCTTCGCCAGCAAAGTGGGCGTCGAAAGAGTTGGTCTGCTTGAGCATCGCGTCTACAAGGGTGGTCTTACCGTGGTCAACGTGGGCAACGATTGCAACGTTGCGTCGGTCTGTGCGGAGGGCGTGCGCCATGAAAAATCCTCTCGATGACCGAATATGGTCATCGTTGGTTAGAAGTGATTGCCCGACAAAATAAAACCAGCGGCACCACATGTGTGCAATGCCGGGAAAATCGAGCAATCTAAGCATACCGCAGGCATGTGTAACTAGGCTTATCGGCGTGACCGAATGGACCGAGAAACAACTGCGCGCGCGCACCTGGCTTGAGATTGCCATTGTGCTGGGGCTCTCCTTAGGCTCCTCCGCGATCTACTCCATTGTTTCGCTGATTCGGAAGCTCTCTCAGACTCAAGCGCTCAACGCACAAAAAGCAGTGATCAATCAGCCCTTGGCTGATCAACCGCTGTATGACCTGATCTATCAGCTCCTCGGCATCTTCTTTGGACTTGTGCCGGTTGTGCTGGTGTTCTGGCTGTTGGCGAAGCCAGGCAAGAGTGCGTTTACTCAACTTGGTTTCAATTTCACCCAACCCGGCAAAGACCTTCTCCGAGGCTGTGGTTTAGCTGCGGCCATCGGCATCCCTGGCTTAGGCCTCTATCTCGTGGGCAATGCCATCGGCATTACCGTCACGATTGTTCCAACTGCGTTGGACACCTACTGGTGGACGGTGCCGATTCTGGTTCTGGCAGCACTTCGTGCGGCCCTAGTGGAAGAGCTCATCGTGGTGGGCTATCTGTTTACTCGCCTGCGTGAACTGGGCTGGAAGGCCTGGCAGATGATTGTTGCCAGCGCTGCATTGCGTGGCAGCTACCACCTGTACCAAGGCTTTGGCCCCTTCGTGGGGAACTTCGTAATGGGCATTGTCTTCGGCCTGGCGTATCAGCGCTGGGGCCGCACAATGCCCTTGGTGATTGCGCACTGGATTTTAGACATTGTCTCTTTCACTGGCTATGCCGCAGTGAAAGCACTAGCTCCCGGATTCTTGCCAGGTACCTAGACCACTCACAGCAGAGTCATAACAAACTCTCGGTAGGGTTATAGCTATGTCTAAGCGCTTTATTGGTGCGACCATGGTCGCCTTCTTAATCACTGCAGTCCTAGCCGCATGCAGCATTACCGATAACAAAAATCTTTCTGGCATTGCAGCGAGAAATGCAGCGATTGCTGTTGTAGAGAATTCGGTAAAGAAGTTTGATACCGAAGGTGGCACAGAGACGCTCTCTGTTGCAGATAAAGAATTCGTTCTGATCTTTGACCCCAGCGCCCCCGAAGGTAAGCAGGTGGTCACCTCAAACCTGGCCGATAAGACAACCCCCACTTTCGATGACGCAAAGTCCATTTCCATCATTGCGCTCGAGAAGTTGTTGGGTTCAGATACTTTCGCTGATGCCGAGTTCAAGCTCAGTGACAACATCTTCAAAATCACCGGCAATAACTTCACCATCGAGCTCCACACCAAAGATGACCTTGTGTTGACCTCAGTCATTTCTGGTCAGGCAACCGGAATCAATGTTCCGCAAATTGTGGTGACCTCCTACGGCCTCAGCGACGAAGCAAAGAAGCTTTTTGAGAGCGCAGTCGAGCCCGCCACAGCACAGTAATAAATATCTTTAGTCCAGTAAACACCGGGCTTTCATCGCAATAGAATTGGGTTATGCCGAAAACATCTCACCCCACCCGCGATCGCTTGATTGCCACCATGGTGGAGCTGTTAGATGGCTCTGACCCCGAACACATCACTGCCGACCAGGTGCTCACTGCATCAGGAGTGTCTAAGGGTTCGCTTTACCACCACTTTGAAGACTTTGAAGATCTGCTCGAAGCAGCCTTGATTGCCCGCTTCAGCGTGAACGTGGATGCCACCATCGATGCTCTGGCACAGATTCTGGCCACTGTTGATTCCCGCGAGGGCATCCTTGCTGCACTGCGAGAAATCAACAACTACAACCAAGCTCAGGAGCGAGCAAGTTTCCGCCTGGAGCGGGCACGTGCTGCAGGTTTGACATACAGCAGTCCCCGGTTCCACACCGCACTCGGTGCGGAACAGCAACGCCTCACTGAAGCGTTTACTGATGTATTCGTTGAAGCCCAGAACAAGGGCTGGATGTCTACCGGTGTTGATGCCCGTGCAGCGGCAGTATTTGTCCAGGCCTACACCGTAGGCCGTGTCGTCGATGACATCTCCCCTGAGAAGGTCGACCCCGAAGCCTGGATCAACCTCGTCATGGACGTGGTTGATAAGGCAATTCTGAACTAGTTTGCCAACACCTCTGCGGTCGAGCGAACCGTGGCAAATTCACCGTGCAAGTTTGCTGCCGTGGTGCGCGCAATGAGATCTGCCGGAATGACAATTCCATCCATGTCTTTCCTGTCGAACGTTGCCGTGGCATCGAGGACAAAGGTGACGTCATAACCGAGGTTTCCACCCATACGCGCGGTGGTCTCGCAACAGAAGTTCGTCATGATGCCACAGACGGTGATGGCGTTGATGTCTTCTTTCTTCAGCCATGCATCAAGATCTGGCGTGCCATAGAAGGCAGAATTCACTGTCTTGGTGACAAAGAGATCATGCGGCCCTTCAATCCCCGGCTTCAAATCGTTGCCCGACTGGCCCGGAGCAAGCGGAGAACCCTGCTTGACGGAGTCGTGACGAACCAGCACAACTGGCTGTCCAGAAGAGCGCCATGATTCGAGCAGTGCATTCACGTTCTCTTCACACGCTGGATTGTTTCGAGGGCCATTTCGTGGATCATCGAAACCTTGTTGCATATCAATCACGATGAGTGCGTTCTTTGTCATGTTCTTGAGCCTAAAAGAAAAGGCAGGCCCCCGATAGGGGACCTGCCATTTTCTTATTTAGATGTTTAGTCGCGGAACTCAGTCTTTGCGAACTCTGCATCGTCCTCAGCGGACTTCATGCGAGCGATCGAGAAGATGAGCAGACCGAACAGACACTTCGCCAGGATGTCAGCGATGGTGTATCCAACCTCACGAGCTACGAGCTCGTCAGCGTTGAAGCCAGTGCTGTTCATAGCGAGGATGAACGTAATGGGGTAAACACCCCAGGTTGCGATGAGGAGCAAACGAAGCTGCTTGATCTTCTTCTGAACCCCTGCGGACTGGCGAACCAGGCTCTTGCCGAGCTCAACGAAGAGTACGTACAAGATGTAGAGGAAAGGAAGAGTCGAGAGCAGACCCCAGACAGATGCAGGAATGCCTGCAATGTCGAGCTTTGCGTCACCGGGGTAACCCAGAATGATCATCAGTGCTGCTGCAGGAACGAGGCGCTTGAGCAATGAACCCTGGAGCTGACGAGTCAGTGCCAATACAGCAACGGTCTCGACGAGAAGCAGTGGAACAGTGAGCAGCCAGTCAACGTAGCGGTAACCCACGTTGTAGACGGCTGCGTTGTTGACAGCACCATCAAGCGTGGAGAACGCGTGAGTGAAGGAGTCGAACATTCTGAAGTAGTGGTAGGCGGCGATGCCTGTCACGGTTGCAGAAACGAGGACTGCGAGACGGTAACGAGGGAGTACACGATCCCTGGCGAGAACCAAGAAGAACGTGGTGAAGAGCATGCTTGCTACACCGAGCGAGAGCATGTTGAAGACGATGTTGTACTGAGTATCAGTCAACAAGTCAGAGAGGTTGTTCATGTAGAGCCTTCCATTAGTGAGACGTACTAATGGCGGCGGGGAGCCCAAAGTCCTTGTTCCGACTCTGGAACTCGACGTCACCATATGGTGTTACTTGATTAAACAATACAGCGATATATCGTTAATGATTCATCGTGTCGCAAAAAGAATTGAGCCCCTCATAGAGGGGCTCAATGCTAGTTTTCGAACGCTTCAGGCGGTGGGCATGAGCACACCAGGTTACGGTCACCATATGCGTTGTCAATACGACGAACTGGAGGCCAGTACTTACTGCGCACGCGCATGGTGCGAGTAACAGCATCGAGTCCTTCAGCGAAGGGGTAGACAGCCTTCTCGCGAGAGTAGGGGTGGTTCCATTCGCCTGCAATGGTGGCTGCAGTGTGAGGTGCGTTGTGCAGAGGGTTGTCCTCAGCTGGCCATTCTCCTGCGAGTACAGCATCTGCTTCGGCCTTGATCGTGATCATGGCGTTGATAAAACGCTCAATCTCAACAAGGTCCTCAGATTCCGTGGGCTCGATCATGAGCGTTCCCGCAACAGGGAAGCTCATGGTGGGAGCGTGGAAACCGAAGTCGACCAAACGCTTGGCCACGTCATCCACGGTCACGCCGGTCTGCTCAGTGAGCGGGCGCAAGTCCAAGATGCACTCGTGCGCGACGAGGCCGTTCTCTCCGGTGTACAGAGTGGGATAGTGGTCAGCAAGTCGCTGTGACATGTAGTTAGCCGCCAGCACAGCAGAAGCTGTTGCATCGCGAATACCCTGCTCCCCCATCATGCGGACATATGCCCACGAGATAGGAAGGATGCTGGGTGAACCATAAGGCGCAGCAGAAATCTGTGCGCCGTCGTGGGTGACGGTAGTGACATTGTCACCTTCAACCAGAACATGGTGAGGGTTCTGGATTGCGAAGTGGCTAGGCAGGTAGGGAGCGAGGTGTGCTTTAGCTGCCACGGGACCAACACCGGGACCGCCCCCTCCGTGAGGGATGCAGAAAGTCTTGTGCAGGTTCAAGTGCGAGACGTCGCCGCCAAAATCACCGAAGCGTGCAAAACCGGTCATCGCGTTGAGGTTTGCCCCGTCAACATAAACCTGACCACCTGCCGCGTGAACAGCAGCGGTGATGTCAGGAACAGCACTTTCATACACACCGTGCGTGGAAGGGTAAGTGATCATGAGGGCAGCGAGGTTGTCGCCGTGCTCTGCAATCTTGGCACGCAGATCATCGAAGTCCACGTTGCCAACCTCGTCGCAGGCAATCACGACAACGCTCATACCGGCCAGCACTGCAGAGGCAGCGTTGGTGCCGTGAGCACTCGAAGGAATGAGGCAGACGGTGCGCTGAGTATCGCCGTTAGCAAGGTGGTAACCACGAATAGCCATCAAGCCAGCAAGCTCGCCCTGGCTACCTGCGTTGGGCTGAAGGGAAACCGTGTTGTAACCGGTGAGGTCAACAAGCCACTTCTCCAGCTGAGCAATCAACTCGATGTAACCGCCGACGTCTTCCTTGGGAGCGAAGGGGTGCAGGCCGCCAAACTCGGGCCAGGTGACAGCTTCCATCTCGGTAGCTGAGTTGAGCTTCATGGTGCACGAACCCAAAGGAATCATGCCGCGGTCCAGGGCGTAGTCGAAGTCAGCCAGACGCTTGAGGTAACGCATCATGCTGGTTTCGCTGCGGTGGGTGTTGAACACAGGGTGCTCAAGATATGCCGAGGTGCGCACCAGCTTGGCAGGCAGTGCTGCGGGAACAGCTTGGAACGCTGCATCGGCACCGAAGAAGCCTGCAACGGCTTCCACTTCACCCGAGGTGGTGGTTTCATCCACCGAGATGGTGATGGTGTCGGCATCAACCTGGTTGAGCAGGTAGCCACCTGCGTTAGCTGCAGCAGTAATTGCTGCTGCCTTGCCAGGAACGCTGATGTGGAGAGTGTCGAAGAAGTTGTCATGAGTGACAGTGACACCGCCGGCGCGAAGAATCGCGGCCAGGGCGGTGGCCTTCTCGTGAACCTCGGTAGCGATTTCCTTGAGACCATCTGGACCGTGGTACACGGCATACATTCCGGCCATCACAGCAAGAAGTACCTGTGCGGTACAGATGTTCGAGGTGGCCTTGTCGCGGCGAATATGCTGCTCACGTGCCTGCAAAGTCAAGCGGTAGGCAGGCTCACCGTTGGCATCAAGTGACACACCGACAAGGCGACCAGGCATGCTGCGCTCGAGGCCGGCACGCACTGCGAGGTATCCCGCGTGTGGACCACCAAAGCCCATGGGCACACCAAAGCGCTGCGATGAACCCACAGCAACATCAGCACCCAGCTCGGCCGGAGAAGTAATGAGGGTCAGCGCAAGCAGGTCAGCAGCAACGATAGTAATCGCACCGGCGGCCTTCGCCTTCTCGATCACTGCGCTGGGGTCCCAGATGCGACCGGTAGAACCGGGGTACTGAATCAGCACGCCGAAGGCGTCAGGAATTTCTGTTGCGGAGGCTAGATCTAACTCAACAACTTCGATGCCTACAGCAGCAACACGGCCAGCAATCAGGCTCTTGGTCTGAGCCAGGGTATCCGTATCCACGATGAAGACATTCGAGTCCACCTTGGACGAACGACGTGCCAGCAACATTGCTTCCACAGCCGAGGTGCTCTCATCGAGCATTGAGCCATTCGCAGTGGACAAACCGGTGAGGTCCGTCACCAAAGTCTGGAAGTTGATGATCGCTTCCAGACGACCCTGTGAGATTTCAGGCTGGTAGGGCGTGTATGCCGTGTACCAGCTGGGGTTCTCCAGGACATTGCGCTTGATGACCGCAGGAGTGATGGTGTCGTAGTAACCCTGGCCGATGAGCGAACGTCGAACTGTGTTCTTCGATGCCAACTCACGCAGTTCGGCGATGGTCTCGCGCTCGGTTGCAGGCTCAGGGAGCAGAGATGAGCCGGCAGCACGGAACTGGTCAACGTGAATCGACTCAGGAATAGCAGCTTCAATAAGCTGCTCGATGCTGTCATAACCGAGCTGCTTGAGCATGTGCGCTTGGGCAGCTGAGTCAGTTCCGATGTGGCGGGTGACGAACGCGTTCGACATTCTTGTTTCCTTGACTAGTCAGGCAGTGCAATAGAGGTGGAGCGAGAGCT
>JBEGUL010000069.1:0-5282 GCA_041178865.1 Actinomycetota bacterium
TAATCGGAACGCCGTTGACAATAATCTTGCCGTCAGCTGAACAGCATTGGACGGTGTCACCAGGCAAACCAATCACCCGCTTAATCAGGTGGTCATTACTGTCGGGCGATGCCAGACCAAAAAGGGAAAGAACCCATTCTGTCCCTGCTTGGATTCCCGTGACCTCCACAGGAGGTCTGGCGGGAAGCCAGCCACCAGGATCTTTGAACACCACAATATCGCCGTGCTCAACGCCCACAGCTTTGGGAACCAATTCGTTCACAATGACTCTGTCATCAATCATGAGGGTCTGTTCCATGGACGACGAGGGGATGAAGAAAGAACGAACCAAGAAAGTCTTGACCAGAAAAGACACCAGTATCGCGATTCCGAAAATGACGAGAACATCACGCAGAAAATACAAGAACGAACGCATAGCGGGTCGTCGTGTGGTCGTTGTATCTGTCATGAATCGGTGTCTCTCTTCTGCATGTCAAGTTTAGGTTGCCGTTCCCGACAAAAGCCTGAGTTTGCTCTCAAGAAACACCGAGGGGAAACAAAAGACCCCCGGTGGAACCGGGGGTCTGATGGGAAGTCGACTTAGAAGTCGCGCTTCTCTTTGATTTTTGCTTTCTTACCGCGAAGGTTGCGCAGGTAGTACAGCTTGGCGCGACGTACGTCACCACGTGAGACCAGCTCAATGTGGTCAATAACGGGCGAGTGCACGGGGAACTTACGCTCCACGCCTACCTGGAAGGAAACCTTACGAACGGTGAAGGTCTCGCGAACGCCTTCACCCGAGCGACCAATAACGACACCCTGGAAAACCTGGATACGTGAGCGGCTACCCTCGATGATGTTTACGTGAACCTTTACGGTGTCACCGGCGCGGAACTCTGGAATGTCGCTACGCAGCGAAGGTGCGTCTACAGCGTCAAGAATGTGCATGATTTATCTCAATCTGTACAAGCCACAGGCCTCATACGTGAATGTTGAAAAGAACGTGTGCAGTGTTGAAAGTCTCAGTGCCCCCTGTGGCAGGGTAAGACCAACGGCACAAGGTTCAATTGTGCCAGAGATTTACTCAGGAAGTAAATCGGGGCGAATAGCTTTGGTGCGCTCGAGCTGCTGTTCATGACGCCATTTCGATATCGCGCCGTGGTTTCCTGAGAGCAGCACTGGTGGAACTTCCAGTTCCCGCCAGCTTGCAGGCTTGGTATAGCTGGGGTATTCCAGAAGGCCATCTTCATGGCTTTCTTCCACCAGAGACTCAGGGTTGCCCACCATGCCAGGGATAAGTCGCCCCACGGCTTCAATCATTGCGAGTGACGCTACTTCTCCACCGTTGAGGACATAGTCTCCCAGGGAGATGGGGCGCACACGAATGCGTGTGGCAAAGTGGTCGCTCACACGCTGGTCGATACCTTCATAGCGACCACAGGCAAAGATGAGTTGCTCTTCTTCTGCAAGTTCTTTGGCCACTGCCTGCGTGAACTGCTCCCCCGCGGGTGAAGGAACAATCAACACTGGATTCTTAGAGCTTTCAGCTTCAGCCAGGATTGCATCCAAGGTGTCGCCCCAGGGTTCAGGCTTCATCACCATGCCTGCGCCACCACCATAAGGAGTGTCATCAACGGTGCGGTGCTTGTCTGTGGTGGCGTCACGCAGGTCGTGAACGCGAGTATCAATCAGACCCGACTGGCGTGCCTTACCGAGAAGCGAAACGTCGAGAGTGCCGAAGAACTCCGGAAAAATCGTGACGATGTCGATGCGCATTTAGGCCTCGCTAGCGTCCTCGGTTGGCGTCTCATCCTCATCATCCTCGGGCAGCTCTTCAAAGAGCCCTCCAGGAGGTGTCAGAGTAACGATGCCCTTCTCGATGTCGACCTCAGGAACGATGGCTTTGACAAAGGGAACCATAACGTCACCATTGGCGGTCTTGATGACGAGAAGGTCTTGTGCAGGGAAGTGATCAACACGCGCAATGGTCCCCACTTCAACACCGTCGCGCACAGCCTTCAGACCAGTGAGCTGGTGGTCATACCAAGCTTCGGGGTCGTCTGGCAGAACACTGGTGTCATGGTCAACCCAGAGGATGGCCTTGATCAAAGATTCCGCAGCATTGCGGTCAGGTACGTCTTTAAAGAAAGCGACGGGGTGTGAGTTGTACCAGCGAAGTTCATTCAGCTCGATGTTCTTGCCATGCCAGGGAGATTCTTCCGGCACTTGAACAGAGAAAATGGCCCCGGGCACAAAGCGCTTCTCGGGCTCATCTGTATAGAGCTCGACCTTGATAGCACCCTTGAGGCCGTGGGCCTTGGTGAGACGACCGACGCGAAGTTGGGTCTGTCTAGATTCAGCGGTCACTTTAAGCGTCGGTGTCGACGACGTCGACACGAACGTTGCGACCATCAGCCAGGGCGTTCACAACAGTGCGAATGGCCTTGGCAGTGCGGCCTGAACGGCCAATAACGCGGCCAAGGTCCTCGGGGTTCACATGAACCTCGAGGACCTCACCACGATTGTTCGAACGCACAGCAACCTTCACGTCATCGGGGTTCTCTACGATGCCCTTGACGAGGTGCTTGACTGCTGATGCGAGCATGTTGGTTAGGCCTGTTCCTCGCCAGCTGCTTCTTCAGCAGCCTCAACGATTTCCTCAGCCTCGGCAACAACCTCAGCTGCTACCTCTTCAACAACAGCCTCAGCAACAGCCTCTTCAACGATTGCTTCTGCAACTGCCTCGACTACTGCTTCTTCAACTGCTGCTTCAACAGCGGCCTCTACGACGGCTTCTTCAGCAGCTTCAACAGCTGCCTCTTCCTTCTTAGGTGCCTTTTCAGTCTTAGGTACGAGAACGGGCTTCTTCTTGGCGTCAACAACGAATGCAGCCTTGGGCTCAGCAACCTTGATGGTGCTCTTGGCATTCTTGTCACCCTTGAAGATTCCCCAGTCACCGGAGAGCTTCAGAAGTGCAGCTACCTGCTCGGTTGGCTGTGCGCCAACGGAGAGCCAGTACTGTGCACGGTCTGATTTGACCTCGATGAACGAAGGGTTCTCGGTGGGGTGGTACTTACCGATCTCCTCGATAACACGACCATCGCGCTTGGTGCGCGAGTCGGCTACGACGATGCGGTAGTAAGGTGCACGGATTTTACCCATGCGCTTCAAACGAATTTTGACAGCCACAATTCTCCTGTGAGTGATGTGTAACGGATGAACTGACGACCGTGAGCGTGGGGGCACACTCGGTACAAGCTCTAAGGGTTTCAAGACATATCTGATTAGAGGGTCGGATACGAATCGAACTCGAGTTCCTATTCTGACAGGTTGTGAAAGGTTTTGGCTAATCGAGCAGTGCATTTTGGGCCACAATGTTGAAAGAAACTATCTCTGGAGAACAATGCAGCGACCTCACTATCAAGTTATGTGTACCTGGGGGCTTTCGGGCGCCAAAAAGCTGGGACTGAACGCTGATGTAGTGATTTGGGTCGATGCGCTGAACTCTGAATCTCATCAAATCCCCCATCAGGACGCTTTCCCACACGACAACACTGTGGTTTTGGCTTCTCTTTTTGATGCGTATGCCGTGGCTGATTGGGCTGCCGACTATCAGCTTGCGCAAAACAGGCGACTTCAGATCCTGGTGGTGTGTGCTGGAGCTGAATCACACAGCATTGAAGATCAATTAGCTGCAGGTGCCGTCATTGAACGGCTTTCTCAACGGGGTTTGGACGCAATAAGTCCCGAGGCGGCAGTTGCTAACGCTGCCTTTGTTCAGTTGCGAAATGCGACAAGGCATCTTTTGAATGCATCAGAAACGGCTGCTACCTATTCCCCAACCGAGAAAGAGCTCACCCTGGATGAAACCCTCGGAACAGACAGCGTCAGGGTGCTGAAGAAGTAGTTATTCAGCCTCAAAAGTAAGGGCAATGGAGTTCATGCAGTAACGATCTCCGGTCGGTGTTCCAAAACCGTCGGGGAAAACGTGGCCTAAGTGTGAACCACAGCCAGCACAGAGAACTTCAGTGCGGATCTGGCCCAGACTGGCATCTTCACGAAGCTCAACAGCATCCGGACGAACAGATTCGTAGAAACTTGGCCAACCACAACCTGAATCAAACTTGGTGCCAGCTTTGAAGAGTTCATTTCCACATGCCTTGCAGGTGTAAAGACCAGCACGCTTCTCGTCGAGAAGCTGACCGGTCCAAGGCCGCTCAGTTGCAGCCTGTCGCAGAACAGCGAACTCTTCTGGAGCTAACTCTTCACGCCACTGATCATCTGATTTCTCAACGTTGTAAGCCACGTTAATTCCTAACCTTTGCCCAACATCTTTTGCAATGCTTCAAGTTCTTCGGCAGATGGACCTTCTGATCCAGCTTGCTGACCAAAGCCAAATCCTGCGCCACTGCCGGGCTTGACTCCCCCAGCTGCCAACGCGGCGTTCTCTTGAGCTCGCTTGGCAGGGTTTCCAGACTTGGAACCCTTCTTCTTGGCAACCTGCTTCTTACTTCCGTGACTCATCCCGGGAATGGGTCCCATTCCAGGAATCTGGGGAACTCCGCCCTTTGCTACCGTCTTCATCATCTTGGCTGCCTGCTCAAAGCGGTTGACCAGCGCGTTCACGTCGGTGACCGTCATTCCGGAGCCCTTTGCAATACGCAAACGGCGTGAGCCGTTGAGGAGCTTAGTGTTCTGACGCTCAGCCTTGGTCATCGACTGAATGATGGCTTCGGTGCGAACGAGTTCCTTCTCGTCGAAGTTTTCAAGCTGCTCCTTCATGGCACCTGCGCCAGGAAGCATGCCGAGCATCTTCTTCATGGAGCCCATGTTTTTGAGCTGCTGCATCTGCTTGAGGAAGTCCTCTAGCGTGAAGGAATCTGTGGCGAACTTAGCCTGGATTTCTTCAGCTTCCTTCTCATCAAAAGCTTCCTGAGCCTGTTCGATCAGGGTGAGGATGTCACCTAGATCGAGAATACGGCTAGCCATGCGGTCGGGGTAGAAAGGCTCGAAGTCATCAAGGTTTTCACCGGTGGATGCAAACATGATGGGGCGTTCGGTCTCAGAGACGACGGAGAGAGCAGCACCACCACGGGCATCACCATCAAGCTTGGTGAGGACGACACCAGTGAAGTCCACACCTTCTTGGAAAGCCTGTGCTGTGGCAACAGCATCTTGACCGATCATGGCGTCGATGACGAAGAGAACTTCATCTGGATTGGTTGCCTTGCGGATATCCGCAGCCTGCTTCATGAGTTCGGCATCAACACCCAAACGACCGGCGGTGTCAATGATGACCACGT
>JBEGUL010000070.1:0-44317 GCA_041178865.1 Actinomycetota bacterium
TCGCAGCGGCAATTGCCTCTGCTTCAGTGCTGAAAGGAATGAGTGGGATGACGGGACCGAACTGTTCTTCAACCACAACACCCAAAGAAGGGTCTGGGTTGACAACAAGTGCAGGTCGAACGAAGTTTCCAGAAGCAAGCTCGCCTGTGGGCAATTCACCGAACTCGCGAACGTCTGCTCCAGCATCCTTTGCTTCACGAATGAGCTTCTCCACAAATGCCTTTTGGCTAGGTGCGTGAAGTGGACCCATTGTGGTGTCAGCATCTAGACCGTAACCAAGCTTGACCTTCTCAAGACGAGCAGTCAGACCATCAACAACTTCATCCATACGAGATTCGTGAACATAGATTCGCTTGGCGTTCATGCAAATCTGACCCGTGGTGTCGAAGATGGCACCGTAGAGACGATCGAGGTGAGTGTCATCGATGATGGCATCTTCCAAGAAGATAGCCGCATCGTTTCCACCCAGCTCCAAGGTGACACGAGTGAGTGCCTTAGAAGCCATCGACATGATGCGCTTACCGCCGCCCACGCTACCGGTGAAGCAAACCTTGGCAATGTCTTCGCTCTCAATGAGCGCAGCCATGTCTTCGTCCTTGCCGGTGACTACGTTGAGAACACCTGCAGGCAACTTAGCTGCAATGCGCTCGATTACTCGAGTGGTCGCTAGTGGTGCAGTGAGTGGTGGCTTCACAATGACGGTGTTTCCCGCGAGCAATGCGTGGGGAAGTGCAGCACCAAGAATCGCGATGGGCCAGTTGAATGGAACGATGATGGTCACAACACCCAGTGGCTGGTGCTGAACTTCGGTCGAAACAGGAATACCTGGAGCAACGGGAAGAGTCTTTCCGGTGTCAACCTGATCAGCGATCATCAGGGCTAGGTTCCAGCGGATTTCGAAAACGAGCGAGTCAATCCAGCCCTCAAAACGTACCTTTCCGTTTTCACGAGAAAGTACTGCTGCATCGTCATCACGAGCTTCTGCGATTCCTTGAATTGCTTCCGACATGAGATCTGCACGCTCTACAGCGGACATTGATGACCATGCAGGGAATGCGTTCTTTGCTACGGAGATTGCGTAGTCAACGTTCTGCTTTGTTGCTGCTGCTGCGTATCCAACAACTTCACCCTTTTTAGCTGGGTCAGCTATTTCTAGGTGTTCCACGGTGTCGCGTGATGCGCCGCCGATGAACAACCCCGTGCGGATGATGTCCTTATCGCCCATTATCAAAGCACCTCTCTGTGTTCTGAATCTTGTGTGCCAACTGTCTTAGTTTGCATCTGTTGTGACAGCCTAAAGGAGAACGGGTTTACTTGTAAACAAGTTTTATAAAAATATGTTTACAAGTAAACAACGAAATGATAACGTTCTTGAAAATCTTGTTTATGTGTAAACAGGAAGGTGTTACCGTAATCACATCAGCCCGATTTATTCGGACTGATTCAACAAAACTTTGACCTCGATGCAGAGGTCACCAACCAGGGTCATCAACGAGGAGGCACCTGATGAGTACATCAATTTCACTCAGCAGCGAACCAAAACACACGGTCGCTGAGCTTGAAGACTTGGCATATGAGCTGCGTGAAAAGCTTCTTTACTTGTGTGGCACCTATGAGGGTGCAGTTCACATTGGTGGCGACCTCTCCCTTGCAGATATCCTCACCGCCCTGTATCACTACGGCCTCAACATCGACCCCAGCGATATCGCAAACCCCAACCGTGATCGCTTTGTTCTGAGCAAGGGCCACGCAGCGGTCTGCATGTACATCAGCATGGCCATGCGTGGGTTCTTTGACTTCGACGAGATTGTTGCAACATACGGCCAGCTAGGAAGTGCCTACGGCATGCACCCCTGCAAAGTTCAGCTTCGTGGCGTCGAAGCATCGACGGGTTCACTCGGACACGGTCTCCCCATTGCAGTTGGCATGGCAAAGAGTGCCCGCCAGAAGGGTGAGACGCACCGCGTCTTCTGCGTCCTTGGCGATGGCGAGACAGGTGAAGGTTCAATCTGGGAAGCCGCAATGGCTGCACGCAGCAGCGAGCTGGGAAACCTCATCGCATTTGTTGACCGCAATCACCAGCTCATGACCGGATTCACCGAAGACCGAGTAGTGCTCGAGCCTTATCTCGGAAAGTGGGCCTCTTTCGGATGGAACACTGTCTCTGTTGACGGTCACAACATGAAGGACCTCGTCAGCATCATTGACAACTTGCCCTCATACGACAGCACCCGCCCCACCGTCGTTATTTGCGAAACAGTCAAAGGCAAGGGTGTTGATTTCATGGAACGCAATATTGCATGGCACGCGGGTTCGCTTGGTGCCGCAGATCTAGAACGAGCGATGGCCGCTCTCGAGTCCACACGTAAGGTGGTGTCGGCATAATGCCAGTTACATTTACATTCGGCGAATGGCTTTCCGCCCGCTCTGTTATTGGTTCCACCCTTGCTGAGCTTGGCGGGGAATATGACAACCTTTGGACAATCACCCCTGAAATTGGAGCGACCCTCGGTGAATTCCGAGCCCTCTACCCAGACCGTTTCCTCGATGTCGGTATCGCGGAACAAGTCAGCATTGGTGTTGCTGCAGGTCTGGCATACGAAGGAAACATCCCCGTTGTATCGGGAATGTTGCCCTTCCTGAGTATGCGTGCATTGGAGCAAATTCGCTCCGACGTCTGTTACCCCAACCTCCCCGTCAAGATTATTGGTACTCACGGTGGTTTGGTTGGTAACGGAGGATCTACTCACTATGCAGTTGAGGACCTCGCCCTGATGTGCGCGCTCACCAACATGACAGTGACATCTATTGCTGACCCTCTCATGGCTGGTGACATCCTGCGCCAGTCCATGAAGATGTCTGGCCCTATCTATATCCGTCTTGGTGTCGGAAAGTCTGACATGGTTCTCTACGAACCTGGCCAACACGATATTCAAATTGGTAAGGGAATCGTCGCTCGCGACGGTTATGACGCAACTATCTTCACTCACGGCACCACCGTTGCTCAGGCACTTGAAGCAGCAGAAACCTTGGGTGCATTGGGACACTCCATCCGCGTCATTGACATGTTCACCCTCAAGCCCATTGATGCAGATCTCATTGAGCGTTGCGCTAAGGAAACCGGTGGCCGCTTTGTCGTCCTGGAGGACCACTTGGCATATGGTGGCTTGGCTTCACGTGTTGCTGATGTCTTGGCAGATCGCAACATTCACCTCACCGCTTTTGAGCGCCTGGGTATTCCTCAGGTTTACGCAGGCTTTGGTGGAGATGAAGAGCTTCGCGATAAGTACGGCTACGGCTTGACTTCCACCATCAGCGCTGTGATGCGAGCTCTAGCAGCTAAGTAGCTCACAACAACACGATTAATCACATTCAACGGAGAATTTTGATGAAGACAGTAGCGGTCACCAAGATCGGTAGCCTACGAGACCCCAACGAGGACACTCGTGGAGTCATTGGGGTTGTCGATTTCCCCGAACAGCCCCTCGGCCCCGAGGATGTGCGCGTTCGGGTGGCATACGCTGCTATCTGTGGTTCAGACCCACATCTAGCTGAAGGTTTCTTCGGCACTGATGTTCCTATTGGTCTGGGACACGAGATTTCTGGAGTAATTGAAGCACTCGGCGAGCGCGCAACCCGCACTGGTCTCAAGGTGGGAGACCGGGTCGCCGGAAACTTCCTTCGCTTCTGTGGAACGTGTGGTCCGTGCCGCGATGGAAAGCAGCAGTTTTGCGAATTCATCCAGGACTACAACCGTCCCGGAATGGCAGAAACCGTCACCTGGCATGAATCACAGGTCTACAAGCTGCCCGAGAACGTCAGCTTGCTCAAGGGCTGCCTGCTCGAGCCCACTTCGGTTGCGGTGCGCATCGCAGACAAGACCAACATCCGCGTTGGTGACCGCGTCGCCAT
Organism: Actinomycetota bacterium; assembly: GCA_041178865.1. GTDB lineage: Bacteria > Actinomycetota > Actinomycetes > Actinomycetales > Microbacteriaceae > Aurantimicrobium. The sequence goes on from JBEGUL010000070.1 coordinate 3,913, forward strand.
CTGCGGTGGTGGCCCTATCGGCCAGCTTGCCCTTCAGATGATGAAAATGAACGGGGCAACCTCGCTCACGCTTATCGAGCCCATTGCCGAGCGCCGCGAGATGGCACTTCGCCATGGTGCAGATTTCGTGATTGACCCCATTGCAGAGAACCAAGGCGAACGAGCTGACGCAATCACTGATGGTCGCGGCTATGACATCGTGATCGATGCTTCTGGGTCTCCCCGGGCCGTTAAGGGCCTTCTCGACATTGCGGCCAAGGGCGCAACTGTTATTTATGGCGCAATGTACCCGCACGACTTTGAGATGCCTCTCAACTTGTCGGACTACCTTTATCTCAAGGAGCTGACTCTCACTGGAGTGTTCATCTCCCCCTACACATTCCCCCGTGCACTTCAAATACTTCCTCACCTTAATCTCGATGAACTCACCCAGTCGGTGATTGAACTAGATAACGCTGCAGAAGCGTTTGAGGTTCACATCAGCGGTAAATACCCCAAGGTTGTCATCCGCTGTAACGATCTAGAGGACAAAGGTGGCAAGTGATGATCGCGCCTAATCAAGCAGAAATACCTTTTGCTATTGAAGCACGCAACATTTTCAAACACTTCGATGGCGTACATGCTCTGAGCGGGGTCAATCTCGCTGTTAATACCGGTGAAATTCATGCTCTCTTAGGCGAAAACGGAGCCGGCAAGTCCACACTCGTGAAAGTCATCACGGGTATCTACGCCCCTGACTCAGGTTCTATCCTCCGAAATGGCGGCGAGGTGGAATTTGCTAACGTTCGGGTGGCCAACGCTGCCGGAATTGTGGCCCTGTACCAAGAGCTGTCAATTATTCCGTCCATCAGCGTTGCCGAAAACATCCTGTTGGGTGAGCAAACTCCGAGCAAAGCAGGCTTCGTTCAGTGGTCACAACTTCGTAAGCGAGCTCAGGAACAACTCGATCGCCTGAATCAGAAAATCCCTCTTGGGAAACTAGCCGGAGAACTCTCTCCTGTTCAGCAGACAATGGTTGCCTTCGCCCGCGCACTTGCAACCGATGCCCGTGTACTCATCCTGGATGAGCCCACCGCTTCACTGACTGATACTGAAATCAAAGATCTTTTTGCCGTATTGCGCAAGTTGCGAGACCAGGGCGTTGCGATTATCTATGTTTCGCACCGATTAGAAGAAGTCTTTGAATTATGTGACCGCCTAACCATCATGCGTAACGGCGAGACAATCATCACCAAAAATGTTTCAGACTCCACCATGGATGAAGTGATTTCCACAATGGTAGGCCGTGACGCTGGAGAGCTTTACCCCGAAAGAGGAACCGGAACAAACCAGCTTGCACTTACCGTTGAAGGAATCAACGGTCGTCGTGTACGTGACATTAGCTTCAGCGTCAACAAGGGTGAGGTGCTGGGGATCGGCGGACTAGCTGGCTCTGGCCGCAGTGAATTGCTTCGTATACTCGCTGGTGCTCAAAAGCATACTTCGGGCGTTATCAAGGTTGGAGAAACAAGCCTGCCAAACTCCCCCGGAGTCAATCGAGCACTCGATGCAGGTATTGCTCTTGTTCCTGAAGAGCGTCGCAGCCAGGGAGTAATCCTGAGCGCCTCAATCCGCGACAATATCGCTCTGGCAAATATCCCATTTGTGAGCACATTCGGTTTCGTCTCTGGGGCGAAAATTACTAGCCTCGCTGACGATGGCGTCAAAAATCTTCAGATCAAAGCTCGAAACACGCGCCAAAATGTTGGTCAACTCTCTGGTGGTAATCAACAGAAAGTTGTCCTCGCGAAAATGCTCGCTCGAAAGCCACGCATTTTGCTGATGGATGAACCTACTCGAGGCATCGATGTAGGAACCAAGGCTGAGATCTATCGACTCATTCGTGAGCTAGCGGCCAATGGCACAACAGTCATCGCTGTGAGCTCTGAACTTCCCGAGCTCATTGGAATGAGTGATCGCATCATCATCATGCACGAAGGACGCATCTCAGGTGAAGTACCTGCAGAACAAGCTGACGACGAGCTCTTATTGACCTACTGCTATGGAAAGGCAACCCACTAATGATGAAACTGAACGAAGTACGCTTCTCCGGCTCCAGCATTGGAAGGTTCTTCTTGCAAGGGGGAACAGTACTTGCTTTGATCGCACTTATTGTGTTCTTCTTCGCAATGAGACCAGACATCTTCTTGACGTTTGTGAACGTGAAGAACATCATGTATCAGATTTCCATCTTGGCTGTTATTGCGGCAGCACAAACTATCGTGATGGTTTTAGGCGACTTCGACCTCTCAGTAGGTGCTACCTCTAGCCTTGCTGGTGCAGTTGCTGGCGCCCAAATGCTTGGTGGCGTTCCTGTATGGATTGCGATCAGCGTGGCTCTCGCAGTGGGACTAGCCGTAGGCCTTATCAACGGTGTACTGGTTGCCTATCTCAACCTTTCAGCGTTCGTAGCCACTCTGGCAACGATGACTTCAGTTGTCGGTATGGCGTTCATCGTGACCGAAGGAACAACCCTATTCAACTTCCCTGCGGAGTTTAATGAATTGGGCCAAGGCAGACTCTTCAACGTTCCTCTACCCGTGTACTTTGCAATCCTGGTGTCTCTGTTCGTATGGGCTCTATTGCGATTCACGACAATTGGTCGCAGTTGGCACGCCATCGGGGGAAACGTTGAAGTTTCTCGCCTCTCGGGCGTGAAAGTTCGCCGCGCACGATTGTTAGCTTTCACAGTGGCAGGTGTCATTGCGGCCCTCGGCGGAATCTTACTTGCAGCGCGACTTGGCAGCGCAAGCGCTGTCCAAGGAAGTGACAACACTTTGCTCTCGGTCGCAGCAGTATTCCTCGGCATGACCGTAATCAAGTCCGGCATGTCCAACCTCGGCGGAACCATGGTCGGCGTGGGAATCATTGGCGTCATGAGTAATGGCCTCAACATCCTCGGTGTCAACGCATACGTCCAACAGGTCGTTACAGGCGCCATCATCATCTTGGCAGTGACCCTGTCAGGTCTCAAAGCTCGTGAGAGGTAAGCGCAAGCAATCTCTCGCAAGAAGCTGGGTGAAAGTTTTTTCACCTGGAAATCCAAGTAACAATCGCACTCACAACAAAGGAGTAATGAAATGCGAAACAAATTCAAGTTGTTAGTGGCTGCTGCAGCAGTAGTTGCACTGTCGCTAACCGGATGTGCTGCCAGTGGCGGCGGCGAGGCTGCAGATAAGCCTTTCAAGGTCATTGCATTCACCTCGGGCAACCAAACACCTGTTGGTGCATGGTGGGTCAAGGCTGTAACTGCTAAGGCTGAAGAACTCGGTTGGGACCTCACCATGATCCAGGGTGACTTCGACTTCCAGAAGATGAACCCCGCTGTTGAAAGCGCTATCGGCCAGGGTGCTGATGCAATTCTCGACGGTTACACCGACTACGCATCAATTGGTTCTATCGTTACCGCTGCTAAGGATGCTGGCATCCCTATCTTCGCGATGGACAGCGGCGTGGAGCCAACTGACGATTTCGTAATCAACGTCACGACTGACCAGCAGGGCATTGTAGACAGCACCGTTGAGGAACTGTCAACCGAACTTGGTGGCCTCGAGGGTAAGAACATCATGGTTATCGGCCACGATCCTCACCCTGGAATCCGTGAACGTGCCGGTCTTGCTGAAGAAGCTTTCAAGGCTGCTGGCGCAAACATTGCTGGTGGAGAAATCCAGAAGGTACAGTCTCCTGCAACTGGTCGCACCGAGGCACTTGCTCTCGTAGCTGACTACCTTTCGGCTAACCCAAACGGTCTAGATGCAGTCTGGGTCGGCTGGGATGACGCAGCACTGGGTGCTTCAAAGGGTCTTGCTGAGGCAGGTTCATCCGCAAAGGTAACCGGTGTTGACGCAACCAGTGAAGCAATTGCTGAAATCACTGCTGGCGGAAACTTCCTCGCAACGATCGAACAGCCTTGGCCTTCGATCTTGGAAACCGTGATCGGTTACATGCTTGCCTACCAGAAGGACGGCTCTCTGCCTTCGTCGAACTTCGAGACCGTGGGTACCACCCTGGTCAACAAGGTCAACGCAGCAAAGATCACCCCATCGGACAAGCTGTAAAGCTCATCCAATAGCAGTGGGGGCGGGACAGTCCCCCGCCCCCACTGCACTTCCTCCCCCGGCATATCTCTTAGAAAGTATTTCTCATGCGTTTAGAAGGCAAAGTCGCCATTATTACTGGTGGAGCTAGCGGAATCGGTCTCGCAACCGTCAAAAAGTTTGTGCGCGAAGGCGCAAAAGTTCTCATCGCTGACATCAACCTCGCTCAGGCAGAGGCAGCTGTTGCTGAAATCGACGCCTTGGGCTTCCCCGGCGCGACCGCAGCTGGTCAGGTAAATGTTTCTATCTACTCTGAAGTAGAAGCAGTCGTCGCGTTGGCCGTCAAGACTTTCGGCAAACTCGACATCATCTTCAACAACGCCGGTATTGCGGGCGGAAAACCTCTTCTCGATCACGATCCTGAGGTTGACTACATGCCTATGATCCGTGTGGATCAAGATGGCGTGTACTACGGCATCCTTGCTGCAGGACGACAGTTCCGCGACCAAGGCACTGGTGGTGTCATTATCAGCACATCATCGATCTACGGTGAGCAAGCTGCAGAACTCGCTTTCTCATACAGTGCTGCAAAGGCTGCTGTGATTTCATTTACACGCTCTGCCGCCTACGAACTTGCCGAATATGGCGTTCGTGCCGTTGCCATCACACCAGGTCGCGTGGGAACCCCCATCATCAACCAGTTCAGCGATGAGCTCAAGACGCTTTTTGCTTCAGAACAAATGCGCAACAAGCTCACATTGCCTGAAGAAATTGCGGATACCGTTGCATTCCTTGCCTCTGACGAAGCCAACGCCATCAATGGAACTGTCGTTCACGTTGATGATGGCTACTCAGCATTCAAGCAGCGCTTCGATCTCCCCACGTTCTAACAGCAGCTAGGAGAGCCTCATGACTTCACTCGAAGCAACAGCTGACCAATTACCCTTGGCATGTCTCATCAATGTCCTCACTGGTGATACTTCTGTCGAGGCTCTCCCCAGCTCGCTTGATACCCTCAAGGACCTTGGGTACAGCCACGTAGTGCTCTCCCCGATGGATCCTGCAACTCCTGATGCACCTGCACTCAAGAAACTCTTTGCCGAACGCGGTCTTTCTCCCATCACTATTTTTGGCGGCCAATCTCCAGAGACTTCCGTAGGTTCTGAAGACGCAGAGGTCAGAGCTGCCGGACTAGTTGCAATGAAAGCAACGATTGACCTGACGGTTGCTTTGGGCGGAACCCAGATGAACGGTGTTCCATACGGCGTCTTTGGGAAACCAGAGAGACCTGCACCCTCTGGCTATTTTGCTCGTGCTGCCCGCGAAGTTGGTAAAGCTGCCGAGTACGCCCACGAGCGGGGTGTAGCCATGACGTTCGAAGTCTTGAACCGTTATGAGACGTCACTGATCAACACCGCAACTCAGGCGATGGACTTTGCTGAACTGAGCGAATCTGAACATCTCAAGATTCACCTCGATACTTTCCATATGTCGATAGAAGAATCTGACATGTTTAACGCCATCACACATGCACTTCCTCGCTTGGGCTATCTCGAACTGGGTCAATCTGGTCGCGGAAAACTCCTCAGCGGGGCAGTTGATACGGTCGCCGTTGTAGCGCACGCACTCAATGCTGGATACACCGGCCCGATAGGTGTTGAAGCTTTTAGCAGGTCTATCCTTCCTGGGTTTGTCAGTGACTCCCTCGCCATTTGGCGAGAGCCCTACACCTCTGGCGTTTCTCTTGCCTCAGAAGCCATTGAACTTATTCGCTTGGGTGCCCAATTGCAGTAATCCCGTTACCCAAGTACTTCACTTTCCCTCCACACATAACGACAACACACACGATGACAGATACGAGACAGCTATGAAGATCGGAATTCTTACTTCCGGGGGCGACTGCCCCGGGTTGAATGCCGTTATTCGTGGCATCGTCCTCAAAGGCACTGAAGCTTATGGATTCGACTTCGTTGGTTTTAAGCATGGTTGGCGTGGAGTAGTTGAAGGCAACTTTATACATTTGGGCGAAAATGAAGTTCGTTTCCTGGCGAACCAAGGTGGAACCATCTTGGGTTCATCTCGAACAAACCCTTATGAGGGTCCATTTGGCGGACCTGAGAATATCAAGCGGTTACTGAACAAACATGGAATCGACGCCATCATTGCTATTGGCGGTGAAGGAACTCTCACCGCAGCACGTCGGCTGTCAGAAGAGGGAATCAACATTGTCGGTGTCCCTAAGACCATAGATAACGACATCCAAGAAACTGATTACTCATTCGGCTTCACCACTGCCGTAGAAATTGCCACAGACGCTCTTGATCGCATCCGCACAACGGCAGAATCTCACGACCGCTGCATCATCGTGGAGGTGATGGGTCGCCATGCAGGATGGATCGCCCTCCACGCCGGTATGGCAGCTGGCGCAAACGCCATTCTCATCCCCGAGCACCCTGTCAGTCTGGGACAGATTGCTGAATGGGCTATCGAGGTCCGAGAACGTGGCAATGCTCCCGTCTTTGTTGTATCAGAGGGTTTCACCCTCGAAGAAATGAGTGAAGCTCATTCCCACAAGGGTCTTGACCCATTCAACAGACCGCTTCTGGGAGGCATCGCAGACATTCTTGCTCCCCAGATTGAAGCATTGACTGGCATTGAAACTCGGGCGGTCTCCCTCGGCCATGTCCAACGTGGCGGGGTCCCTAGTGCTTATGACCGAGTACTGGCCACACGGTTGGGTATCGCTGCTGTGGATGCCGCTCACGATGAACAGTGGGGCTCCACCGTTGTCCTCAAAGGCACTGAGATCGAAACCGTGAGTTTGTCCTCAGCTACGCAGCAACAAAAGTCCGTCCCCGAATATCGCTACTACGAAGCAGCAGCCCTTTTTGGGTAATAGATGCAGCATTGGAGGCACACTATGGAATTCCTTGTCAGATTTGAGATCAATCAACCCGAATCGATGTCCCCAGACGAACGCGAACGACTGCGCGTCATAGAACGAGCTCGAGCCATGGAACTCCGTGAACAGGGTGTACTCAAGCGTTTGTGGCGGATACCCGGCCGTAGAGCCGTGGTCGGCTTATGGGAAACCTCTGACGCAACCGCTCTCCATGAAGCATTGGCATCCTTGCCCATGTTCCCCTGGATGGATGTGGATGTTGAACCGCTCGCTACGCACCCGCAGGAGATGTAATGTCGACCAAACCTGAGGTTGAGGGAACGTATGTCTTTGGCATTGAAGATAATCGCCGGGGATACGCACTTAACAAGCTGTGTTCCACCTTTACATCCACAGAAAACCGCCAGCTCTTTCTTGAGGATGAGGCAGCATATTGTGATCAGTTCGACCTCACTCCAGAGCAGCGAACAGCCATCTTGGAGCGCGACTGGATCAAGATGTTAGACCTTGGTGGATCTATTTTTTACATCTTCAAGCTTGCTCAGGTCGATAAAAAATCCGTGCAATATCTCGGAGGTATTTTCACCGGAATGAGCACCGAAGAGTTCATTGCAGAGCTCAAAGCAGGAGGTCGTCACTTTGGCTGAGATTATCTGGGGGCTGGCAACTAGTCACGTTCCTTCCATCGGTGCCGCCATGGACAACGACAAAACCCACGACGACTACTGGAGCCCATTATTTGATGGCTACCAACCTGCTCGTGACTGGATGGCAGAACACACGCCTGATGTGGTTCTCGTGGTCTACAACGACCACGCCAATGCAATCGACCTTGATCTCATGCCCACGTTTGCCATCGGTACTGCTTCACACTTCCCTGTTGCCGACGAAGGATGGGGACCACGTCCGGTTCCCCCCGTATTAGGCCATCCAGATCTCGCCACTCACCTGGTGGAGAGCTTGATAGATGAAGAATTCGATATCACGGTAGCTAACCAACTCCAGGTGGATCATGGCCTAACAGTGCCCCTGTCGGTGTACACACCTGAACCAGGAGATGCGTGGCCCTGTCCCGTCATTCCCATGTTAGTGAACGTACTTCAATATCCCCAGCCCACGGCCAAGCGTTGCTACTCGTTGGGCCAAGCCATTGGTCGTGCCATCAAGTCCTACCCACAAGACCTCAAGGTCGCCGTCTTTGGCACGGGGGGAATGTCTCATCAGCTCTCCGGTGAACGTGCCGGCTTGATCAATGAAGATTTTGATCACATGTTCCTCGACAAGATCCAGACTGACCCTCTCGCCCTGACCCGGATATCTCGTGAGGAATATATTCGCGAAGCAGGGTCTGAGGGCATTGAATTGATCATGTGGCTTGTGATGCGTGGAGCCATGCACAACAAGATCACCCGAATTGCTGAGACCTACCATGTCCCAGCATCCAACACCGCAGCAGCACTTGCCCTGTTTGAGAACACGGAGAACCCCTCATGACCACTTTTGTCCTCGTTCATGGTGCGTGGCATGGCGGATGGTGTTGGGGTCGCGTTGCTCCCCAGCTGCGCTCAGCCGGACACACCGTCTTCACACCCTCACTGACGGGACTGAGCGATCGGGCTCACCTCATCAACCCTTCTGTGAATCTCAGCACACACGTGGAAGATGTGGTGCGCATGCTTGATGCAGAAGACCTCACCGACGTCGTTCTCGTTGGCCACAGTTATGCAGGAATGGTTATCAGCGGTGTTGCAGAGCAACGTCCAGAACGTCTGCGCCTGCGCGTCCACCTTGATGGTTTCTTGCCGGAAAATGGCGAAGCAGCGATCGATATCCTCCCCGATGTTCCTGCCTCGCACTACCGCGAAGCAGTCAAGGGGCCAGGTTTCGGCTGGATGATTCCTCCCCGCTCGCTAGAGAAGCTCGGCGTGACCGATCAGGCAGATATTGACTGGTTGACCCCACGACTGACTCCCCAACCATTTGGCACCTACTGGGAGAATATTGTCCTGACGGATGCGTCAGAATCTGTTCCCGGTGTCTATATCGAGTGTGTCGACTGGATGCGCGTCTTTACCCGTTTTGCTGAGCGCGCAGCAGCAAAGGGTTGGCCAACCTATGAGCTAGCGACCTGTCATGAGGCGATGGTTACTGCCCCCAACGAGCTCACTGAGATGTTGCTCAAAATCGACGCCACGCACTAGACACCACAAACTTCGAAGCCTCCAGACCAGCAGGATGGAGGCTTCGAACGTAACTCTCAAGTCGCAAAATTTAGCTTCAATTTTTCCAATAGATACCATGCAAATTGCCTATTCCCTGCAGACATTATTTGACGGACTAAATGGATAAAGTCAGAAATATTAATAGCCATCTAGTCATACTCAACGGATTGGGCCTCAACGATGAGCGGTGCTTCCCTCGACAATTTAGAACTCACCCAAATGCTTCAAGAAAGAGCGATCAGCAAACTGATCATTAAGTTCGCGAGGTTCCTTGATGAGAAAAACTTTGAGGCCTATGAGAACTGCTATGCCGAAGACGGTGAACTTGTCACTCCGTGGGGAACACAGAAGGGGCGTGCAGGAATCCGCCGGAAAGTGGAAACAGACCTTGGTAAATACGCCGCAACCCAGCACATCAGCGCTAATCACGACATAGAAATTTCAGGAAATACCGCACAGGTCCGTTCATCGTTATGGGCAACGCATGTTCACAACCCTGAAGGAACAAACTTTTGGGCTGGTGGAGGTCACTACAACTACACCCTCGAACTACTAGACGGAGAGTGGAAAATCTCTAGAGTCGAGATTAACCCCGTCTGGAAGCTGGAGTATGGTCAGCAGGCCAAGAGCTGAGTCTGTTTTAGTCTTCAAAAATAGCTACAGCTCGAGTCCAGCCAGCTGAAGCCCCACGCACTTTTGTGGGGAAACATGCAACTGTAAAACCAGTGGCGGGCAACTCATCGAGGTGCTGAAGTTTCTCAATCTGGCAGTAGCCAACATCAGCACCTGCTTTATGGCCTTCCCAGACAACAGAAGGGTCACCTGTCTCTTCAAACAATTTTCGATTATCGGGGATTGGAAGATCCCAGCCCCAGGCATCTGTTCCAACGACGCGAATTCCTTGGTTGGTAAGGTGCAACGTAGAGTCCCTGCCAAAACCAATCCCTGTATCCACATAGTCTTCACGGCCATAGGCGGCTGAAGCCACAGTGTGCATCAGGACAATGTCAAAAGGCTTGAGAGTGTAGTTAATTGCAGCAAGTGCGTTGTCTATATCTTCTGGCGTGACTAGGTGTCCACTGGGTAAATGAGTGAGGTCAAGTTTCACTCCAGGCCGGAAGAACCAGTCAAGTGGCACTTCATCAATAGTCCATGACCGCTCTCCCCCGTTCATCGTGGGGTGATAGTGCCAGGGGGCATCGACGTGGGTGCCCGCATGTGTGGTGATCGTAACTGTTTCGGCGGCTAACCCCTGACCATCAGGCAGCTGCTCGGGCAATATCCCGTACATATTGAACATGTCTTTGAGACCGCCAATGTGGTCTTTGTATTCAATCTTGGGGCGAAGAAAAGGAGGGTCAACCGGGACAACATCGTCCAGCGGCATTGAAAGATCAACAAATCGCATGTGGAAAGACTATGACTGGTTATCTCAAGTCAGTCATCCCGTTATGAGATAGCAGGCATCCGAGCTATGCGTCTTCTCCATGAGAGCCAAACTCCACAATTTCAGAAGCTTTTCTCAACATTCCTACCAGCCATTTCAAGGCAGGATCTCCTGTCTTTGAAGGATGCCAGTGAGCTGCTTCAACCAAGGTCATTGACGTCAATGGAGTTTGAGCGATGGTTAAACCCAGGGCTTCACTAAATTGTTCACTGAGTCGTTCAGGAACAAAACCAACCATAGAGGAGCCACTGACCGCGAAAGGAACGGGCAAGAAGCCTTGAACTGAAACTCCGATTCGTGGACTAATCCCAGCGTTAGCAAGCATGTCGTCAACGTGAGTGTGTACGTGCTCGCCAAAGTTACTGTGAACGTGGCGTAAATCCGAGAGATCGGTTAGAGAGAGTTGACCTTCTCGCAAACGAGGATTGTTTTTGTCCACGATGCACACAAACGAATCACTAAAAAGCGATTGTCGCTTTCCTGGAACTCCACGTCCTGTTCCAGAGATGATTACATCACGACGCAACAGATCGTTGGGTTCAACATTTGCCCCAGCAGGAAGAGCATCAAACTCTACGTTGATCCCGGGTGCTTCAAGCTCAATAACTGAAAGCAAAGGGCTGGTCATCTGGGAAAGCAAGTAATCCGATGCAGAAATATAAAAAGTGCGTGTACTTGAAGCAGGGTCAAAAGTTGGTAATAACTCAAGGGTTCTGGAGATTTCAATCATTGCCTCGCGCACAACAGGAACAAGTTCCTCACCTCGCGGGGTGAGTTCAAATCCTCGGCCTACCCGAACCAAAATGGGGTCGTCATATTGCTGACGCAATCTTGCAAGTGCGCCGCTGACAGCTGGTTGCGTCATCCCAATGAGCTCACCAGCGCGGGTGAGGTTGCGTTCACTCAGAATTGCGTCAAGCACGACAATGAGGTTGATGTCTACTTTTCGCAGATCAGTCATGACTTACCACCTTGTGTCGAAGCTTGGTACTCCAGTGTAGTTTTCCCCGACTGGGGAAAACTACCTATGCAGAACGAGGCAGTTCACCAGCCCACACTGCACGCACATTCGTAAATTCGTGCATACCTTCAATAGAGAGCTCTCGGCCATAGCCGCTGAGTTTTACTCCGCCAAAAGGAAGGCGGGGGTCAGAAGCAACGACTCCATTGACAAACAAGGCTCCGGAGTTTATTCCCTTACCCAGTTCAAGACCACGATTCATATCAGAGGTCCAAATGGAAGCAGCGAGGCCATACTGTGAGGCATCTGCGAGTTCAATTGCTTGTTCCGCATTGTCCGCTTTAACTAAAGCCAGGACAGGCCCAAATGTTTCTTGATTAAACACTGGCATTTCTGGAGTGACATCTGCGAGGACAGTAGGTGCGTAGAAGTTTCCAGCACCGGGTAGTCGGTGACCCCCTGTAATAAGTCGCGCACCCATAGCAATGGAGTCGTGAACCTGCTTGTCAATGTCATCAACGAAGCCAGGTTTGGCCATTGGGCCAATTTGCGTTCCTTCGTCAAGGGGGTCTCCTACTTTGAGTGCAGCAACAGCCTTACCTATACGGTCTTCAAAGCCATCAATCACCTTGCCATCCACCACAAATCTCTTTGCACACAGGCAGCTCTGACCCGAGTTGGTGAAACGAGCGCGAACAGCTAAAGGGGTAATTGCATCCAGGTCCACATCATCAAGAATGACAAAGGGGTCAGATCCACCAAGTTCGAGAACGGTTTTCTTCAGTGCTCGACCTGCAGCCTCGGCAACATTTGCACCGGCTCCCTCGCTACCGGTCAAGGTGACCGCAGCTACTCGTTTATCCGCGATGATGTCGTTAACCATGGAGTGCTCGGAAAGGACCAAGGTTTGGAACAGGTTCTTTGGGTATCCCGCTCTCTCAAAGACATCTTGGATAGCTAATGCGGCACCTGTCACATTGGAAGCGTGCTTCAATAAGCCACCGTTACCTGAAGTGAGTGTGGGCGCAGCAAAGCGAATGACCTGCCAATAAGGGAAGTTCCAGGGCATGACCGCCAAAACGACTCCCAAAGGCTCATATGCCACATAGGAGGTGACGGCCTCTGTTTTAACAGGCTTTGGCGAGAGGAATTCCTCTGCGTGGTCGGCGTAAAAGTCACACGTCAGTGCACACTTGAGAACTTCAGCGCGAGCTTCGGTGATGGGCTTACCCATCTCCACACTGATTAGTGTTGCGTGGGTCTCCACCTCGTCACGTAGCAATCCGCCTACTGCTCGAAGCAATAGTGCGCGATGGGCGACTTCAGTGTGCTTCCATAGCTTTTGTGCATCAGCAGTTGCCTGAAGCGCAACTTCGAGTCCAGCTCGGTCTAATGCAGGATAGGAATGGAGGGCCTCTCCAGTAGCTGGGTTGACGGTTTTTACTACGGAACTCACAGACGATCCTCGCTATAGGTGCGGCGAGCACGCGGCACGGTGTGTCCGGGGCTAACGCACTCAGTAATGGTGTTTCGAAGCATGCCCAGACCTTCGATGGTCATTTCGACTACGTCGCCTACCTGGAGCGGTGCAGGTGTTTCATTCTGCTTACTTCGGCTCCAGTGTTCACTCATCGCACCCATGCCTGCAGTTCCAGATGCGAGAACATCGCCGGCCCCTACTATGGTTCCTCGAGAGGCGTGAGAAATGAGCTCTTCGAAGGACCAAGACATGTTTTTACAGGAGTCACGGCCATATTCAACGCCATTGACTTTGACTACCATCTCAAGATCTAGTCGATCTCCTACACGGTATTGCTCAAGCTCGTCTGGTGTAGTAATCCACGGGCCAAAGGTGTTATTGAAGTCCTTACCCTTGTTGGGGCCAAGGCCTACCTTCATTTCGTTGCCCTGGATGTCTCGTGCTGACCAGTCATTGAAGATGCAATATCCAGCGATGTATTCGCTAGCTTCTTCAACACTCACATCACGAGCTTCCTTGAGTATGACGACAGCCATTTCCAGTTCGAAGTCGAGACGCTTAGTCAAGGGAGGCATAGGAATGTCATCCGTTGCACCCGAGATGGCCCATGGGTTCATGAAATAGAACCCCGGTGCTTCAAACCAAGCGTCAGGAATGGTCCCATCTCCATCAAATGACTTCTTCATACCGGCCACATGCGCTTCAAAACTGAGGAAGTCACGCATTGCTCGCGGCTCAACAGGAGGAAGATACGACACCGAGTCAGCTGGTGCACGGAAGTACTTTCCCGCCTGACCTTCTAGATAGTCACGATCGCTGCGGGGCAGAGATAGTACTTCTAGAACACTCAGTGGGGTCTGCAGGGAGAGAATGTCTCCGTTGCGAATCACCCCGAGTTGCGGGAACCCATTGTGGAGGTAGCGAGCAATGCGCATGGCTTAGAAGTCCAGGGTTTCGTAGAAGTCGCGCTGACGAGTCTCTAGGACAGGAATCGCCTTGCCCAGAGCGTGCTCTTTGAAGTGGTCATATTCTGCGTGTGCTTTAAAGGCAGCTTCGTCGGTGTAAACCTCGAAAATACGGAAGGTGTTTGGCTCAGAAGGGTCCTGGTACGCCTGGTAGTAAATGTTTCCCTCTTCAGTGCGAGAAGCTGGTGAGAGGTGCTTGAGAGCTTCTGCGACTACGTCTGCACTGCCTTCATTTGCGATCCAAGTCGCGGAGCATACAAATGCCATGATTATTCCTTTTGTGTTGAGGGTGAATTAACCTCGGCGCTTGCGGCGACCGAGATATGTGGAGAAGCCAACGGCAAGTAGTAGGGCTGTTCCGTTGAATACGGGTGAAGCCCAGCCACTAGCGCCGGAAAGTACGAGACCACTGACTGCGATTGAAACGAAAAGCGCGCCAATAATTGTTCCAAAAACGTTGAAGAATCCTGGATTGATTGCGGTAGCTCCGAGGAAGACAGCTGCCAAAGCAGCAAACAATAATCCACCACCATCGCTCGCAGTTGCACTACCCATGCGAGAGAGTTGGATAACTCCAGCAAGTCCGGCAATGCTCGAGGCGACAATAAAGCTCCACCATACGTTGCGTTCTACACGCACTCCAACGAGCCGTGCACTGTTGACATTTGACCCAATCGCGTAAAGGGATCGACCGTATGGAGTCTGGGAAAGGAAATACCAGGATGCGAAAGCCACCAAAAGTACGACAAATACAACCGTGGGCAGGCCAAGGAATCGAGAAGAGCCGAATTGAGTAATTGCGGGGTCAATTCCTGAAACGATTGTTTGACCACCTGTATAAAACATAATCAGTCCACCAAGCAAGGTGGCTGTGGCCAAAGTGGTCACAAAGGGTGGCATGTGTCGCTTGGTCACGAGCCAACCGTTGAAGAGTCCCACACATCCCGCCAAAACTATGGGGACAATAACAGCTACCCATAAAGGTGCCCCCATATTTGCCATGAGTCCAGCGCTCATCACTTGTGCCATCGCAGCAACTGCTCCGAGAGAAAAGTCAAAGTAACCTGAGATAAGAGGGAACAGTGCCGCGATAGCAACCAGCGCAACTACAGCCTGACTTCCCAAAATGACATTGAAATTTGCCACCGTCGGGAAAGCGCGCGAACTAGCGGGGTTGACGCTAAAGAAAAGCACCACGAGGGCAATCAAAATCACCAGAGCATACCGCTCGAGAAATACTCCGAAAGTGACCTTCTCTTTGCCTGAGGCCAGAGTCAGATCCTTAGTATTGTCGGTCATTTTCAGGCCTTCCTTGCATTCTTTTTTCTAACAACGGGGATAGTTCCAGTTGGATCAATAAGGACAAGTCTGTTGAGGTAATCAACTTCGAGATCGCCAGCTAAGACTTCATCGGTGATTCTTCCTGAGCGCAAAATCGCGACCCGGTCACACAATGCGTGAAGCTCACTCACATCTGAAGAGGCCACAATAACTGCCATCCCAGACTTTGCAGCTTCACGGATGGCGGAATAAATGTCAGCACGAGACATAACGTCTACACCTTGAGTCGGCTCATCAAGGAGTAGCAAGGTGGGCTTGCGTTGCATCCATCGAGCAAGGATTGCTTTTTGCTGGTTTCCACCAGACATCGAGGAAAATAACGCATCAGGACCAGCAACCTTGATCGCAAAACGTTCTATCATCTGGTGCGCAACACTGCGGTCTTTTCGTCGAGACATTCGACCCTTGACGTAATTTTCTCGATAAACCGAGGCAGCAATGTTCTCTCTCAGGCTCAAATCCAAGAAAGCGGCATCTTGCACTCGGTTCTCGGGAACCATTGCGACACCAGCATCCATAGCATCTTCGATGTGAGCTGGAGCAAAATCTTTGCCGTTAAGTGTGATGGAACCTTTAGTGTGATGAACTGCACCAAATATGTTTTGAAGGATAGAAGAACGACCAGACCCGACAAGGCCTCCGATTCCAACAATTTCACCGGCATGAACCGTGAGATTCACACCACGGAGAGGTCCGCCATGAAGATTCTTTATAACAACGACTTCCTCTTGTCGTGCGTGGCTGAGTGAGCCCGTTGGTCGAAGTGACTTGACGAGACTACCCGCCATGATTTCTACGAGTTCTTCCTCGGTGGGAGACGCATTCTGAAGATCTCCTACGACTTTTCCGTCACGGAATATCGTGAAATCATGCGCAACGGAGAGGACCTCCTGCATGCGATGGCTCACCATGACAACTGTTTGACCCTTGTCAGCACGACGTCGAATCTGTTCCAACAGTCGGGTAGATTCGTGCAGCGCCAAACTGGCAGTGGGCTCGTCCAACACCAAAATGAGGTCTTCTCCCTCAACCTGGTCTTGAAGGGCCCGAGCGATAGCCACCATGGTCCTATCAGAAGGTCTCAACGATTGAACAGGAGCCCAAGGGTCAGCATCAATTTCATACTCTTCAAGTAACCGCGTTACACGTGAACGAAGTTTCTTCCATGAAACTCCGCCTAAACGATTGAGCGGGTATCCGGCGTCGAGAGCAAAGTTTTCCTCAATCGACAGTTGTGGAAATAGTCCCAGGTCTTGGTGGACAAAGCGAAGTCCAGCTTGCTGAGCAATTTGTGCCGTATAGCCAGAAAGCGAATAGTGCTTTCCCAAAATTGTGAGGTCACCCGAGTCCGCCGTGTAGACAGCAGCGAGGATCTTGATAGAGGTGCTCTTTCCAGAGCCGTTGCCTCCAAGAAGTGCGTGGACTGTTCCCTTTCGCACAGTGAGAGAGGCATCAGAAAGAGCTTGTGTCCCACCAAAAGTTTTGTTCAACCCTGTGATGGTCAGGGCAATCTCCGAGGTGCTGCCAGAGGCGGCTGGTGTGTAACCAGCCGCCTCGGCGCCTTTAGCTGAAGTGCTAATTACTTGCCCCATGCCTTGAGGAAAGCTGCCTGCCAGTCAATGCTGCCCTGGTAGGAGCCCGACTTGGGCATGTTGTGGTCAACGTCAATCACCTGAGAAGACTCAGCGATGTCAGCTGCCTTACCGCCGCTGAGGAGACGTGCTGCGGTGTCAATTGAACCCCAAGCACCCCACTCGATTGCAGTACCAACAGTTGCGTTTACACCCTGTCCACCTGCGCGGATAGCGTCGAGAACTGCTGCGTCACCACCACGACCAATGACAATGATCTTGTCTGCGTTACCGCCCTGAACAATTGCCTGACCAAGACCAGCTGGGAGCCAGCTGTCAATGGGGACGATCAGTGCGTTTGCATCTGGGTTGTTGAGAAGGGCGGTAGTAATCTTCTGAACGAATGAGCCGTCAGTCATTTCGGTGTCAGAAACATCTACAGTCTCAAGGACCTTGCCCTGGTTGCCGAGCTTTTCGAGTTCAGCGTTGAAGCCGTCAGTGATCCACTGGCCCCATACCTGGCCGGTGAAGTTGATGACAACAGGGTTTACGTTTCCATTGGTCTTACCAAAAACGTAGTCTGCCTGAAGCGCTCCGAAAGAAGCCCACATAACTGGACCTGGCTGTCCAGTAATCCAGCTACGCTCCGAGGTCCAAAGCTTGGGGTCACAGTCATCGGGACCGCCACCACCAATGATCTTGATACCTGCGTCAACAGCTTCCTGGAATGCTGCCTGCGCAACACCACATCCGATACCGATTGGAACAATGACAGTTGCACCGCCTGCAATGCCCTGACGGATTGCGGTTGCGAAACCTTCAGGGTTGAGCTTGCCATCAGCGATGGTTGCAGTCCAGCCGATAGCCTCAGCTGCGGATGCTGCTGCTGCTGCTGGGACTGAACATCCTGGAACCATCTCTCCACATGAAACTACATAGACGTTTTCGTCAGTAGGTACATTCGAGATGGGGTCGATTGCTACAGTTCCGCCGACGCCGGTGTAGGCGGTCTCTAGTGCTGCTGCAGCTTCTTCGCTCAGACCAATGTTGGTGCTCGAGTCAGTGCTTTCACCTGAGCTACAACCGGTTAGAACCAAAGCGGCAACCGCGAGAGCCGCGCCTGTCGCCATGAATTTTGCCTTAATCACATTTCCTCCTGCTGTGGAATAGCAAGGGGCAAACCAACGAGCCCCATTGCTATGTTGTGTGTTCACAGCGGCTTTGCTGCGAACCCTGCCAGTCAAGCAGTCAGTACCAAATCGCGGTACGTCGTGTCGCGGATGTGAAGTATCGCGACTACGTATGTTTTCAAAACGTTATAACGACCTTGCCGCGACCATGGCGTGTTTCTAACAGTTCAAAAGCCGACACAAAGTCTCCGAGAGCAAAGACAGACTGCACTTCCAAAGAAAGTTCTCTGGCTGCGATTCGTTTGGCTAATACAGAGAGTTTCGAAGCAGATCTCAGATATTTTCCCGGTGAGGCCAACCCCAACTCTGCCACCGCTGCATGATCCACAATCGAACAGATTTGATTAGCAGGAAGACCTAAACTCAGGGCCATATCAATAGCTGGCCGGCCAAAGTTGTCCTGAAATTTGGTGAGCCCGCTTGGAGCCGCAACCCGAATTTGCTCAAGCAAATCTTTCCGATAGTCAACAGGAATCACTCCAAGGCCGCTGAGAAATTCAGCGTTTGAGGAACTTGCTGAACCTATTACTTGTGCTCCTGCGGCGATAGCGAGTTGACAGAAAAGTTGACCAACAGAGCCTGCTGCAGAACTCACCCCGACGACATCGACTGCATAGATTTCCAATGCGCTTAAACAGGCGTCAGCCGTCAGCCCAGCTACAGCTAGTCCACCCGCAACCTCCCATGACAACTCATGAGGTTTAGAGACAATTTGTGATGCAGGCACAACAATTTCTTCAGCAACACCGGTTTGATCAACAAATCCGAGCACATGATCGCCAACCCGAATCGGGGCGCCATCAAAAAACTGGGCTTCCGGAGTTACCTCTGACACAACTCCTGCGAAGTCGTTCCCGACACCATGAGGAAAAACTGCAGATCCAGGGATAAATCCTGAACGCATTTTAAAATCAAATGGGTTCAACGCGGCGGTAACTGTGTGGATCCTTACCTGGCCCGGAGCTAATTCGAGGTGAGGTAAGTTTCCGAGGTAGAGCACATCAATGCCACCAAAGGCATCATAAAGAAGTGCCCTGGACATGAGTTACTTTTTGAGCCCAGAACTTCCAGATGAGTAGTCAATCATCCACCCCTCGACAGTGCCGGAGGTTTCATACTCAGCTGTGTTCACAATTCTGCGAGCGTCATCAAGAATGTTGAGGAATGGCTCATCTAGGAAAATGGTGACAAGTTCTTGAGCCTCTTCGAAGGAGGTCAAAGCCTGACCAAAAATCACAATATTTGCATCTGCATGTTGGCGAGCATCACGAATAAATTCAGCTGAGAGTCCAGCTATTGCCCGACTGCCGTTCACCTTATTGGCCGCAATCGTTTCTGAAGAACCAGTATGGCCAACAAGAATCCCTCGAACAGGGATGCCGGCATCTTCATCTCCTACAACGGCTTGTCCGACTCGAATCGAATACAGCGGGTAGTCATCTTCGTTGTCCAGCTCTGGAGCTCCCTGCCAAACAACTTCATGTCCAAGTCCGCCAAGCCATGCTTCAAGTTCTCGACCAAGTTCATAGCCGAGATAGTTTGCCCCGAGATGGATACGCATGTTGGCTCCTAAAGTTCCCAGTGGTTTTTGTTGACGGTAGCAGGGTCTGATGCCAGGTAACGCACAAAGAGACCCTCCGGGTCACGCGTGGCTATGATTTCTTGCAATTTGGCGTAATTCTCATCAGCCATGAACTTCAGTTGACGGTTGCCCATGTCGCTGTCACCCAGATATTGCCCCACAGTCACACTCTGAGCATGTTCCATAGCGCGGTTGAGCCATTCACGGTTCGCACTATCGTGCGACGCATCTTCTGTCAGGAGATAGGTAGCTACATATGCAGGTGACTGCATCGAGAATGCCATATCTGGAAGCGGGCGCATCAAGCCATTGCTATACCAAATAGTGAATGCGGCAGGCTCTGGAAGCTCCTTGAAGAGTGGGGAAATCTTCTCGATGATCTCGGTGGCTTCACCGTCAACCCAGATGTTGTCAACAAAGTATCGCCAGTGTTCAGGGTTTGCGCGGTCCTGATCTTCACGTCGGGCAGCAAGAGTTGTTTCCTCACACTTCTTATTGACAAGTGCTCGCTCAATTGAAGGGTTCTCCTGAAATACTGCAAGGTTTGCAGCTGCTTGCTCAGGCGAATCGACCAACGTCAAAGCATCCACAACGAATACGCGCTTGGGTTCATCGTTCTCGCCAGGGATAGTTACGCTCACAATAACCAGCTCGACATCCTCAGAAACACGAGGCTTATCAACCTCATACATCCACTGCATGACCTGGTCGAATTCTTCGAGCTCAAATATCTGGACGCTTTCAAATGCGTGCTTATATATTGGTCGAGTTTGAATGTGAAACTTCGTCACAATGCCTGGGAAGGAAGGGCCAGCTCCACGAGCTACCCAATAGAGGTCGGTGTTCTGGTTCGCATCAGCGCGAACAATCTCTCCCTCAGCGGTGAGAACATCGACTGCAACAACACTCTCGGCAGCCCAGCCCCAGCCACGTTGAATCCAACCTTGACCACCCTGAAGTAGGAATCCACCAATCCCCACTGTTGGACAGTGCCCACCATTAAAGAAACGGCCCTGGCTCTGCAAGTAGGGGGTGAGTACGCCGCCACCCTTGACGGCTGGGCTTGCCGAAGCAATACCTGTTTCGGGGTCATAGGACATGTCTTGAATCAGGCCTAGGTCAATGAGCAAGGTGCCAGTGCGGACACTCCACGCAGCCCACGAGTGTCCACCGGAGCGAACAGCAACTTCCCAACCGTTGTCTTTAGCAAGCTGAACGCCGGCAATCAGATCGCTCTCATTTTCTGCCAACAGCACAGCGTTCGGGCGGCGCTCTGGGCGTCGTCCATTAAACACCCGCCCAACAGCGGCTTCTTCAAAGCCTTCATCGTTGGGATAAAAAATTTTGCCAGTGAACGTACTCATCCGAGGACCGACCCTCCTCCATCAACTACGAGGTTGATCCCAGTAATCCATGACGCTTCATCCGAAGCTAGGAATAGTGCAGCGTTAACAATGTCCTCCGGCTGGCCAACTCGTCCCAAAGGAATACGGGCGATGTTGTCCTTGAAAGGCTGTGGTCCGCCCTCGACAAGCCAGGCAGTCGACGGGGTGACTGTAAATCCAGGACTCACACAGACCACCCGGATACCGTGTGGCCCACCCTCCACTGCCAACTGTTGAGTGAGATTAATAACTCCTGCTTTAGCTGTGCCGTGAGCATTCTGCGGCATGAATTCAACACCGCGGGTCCCAGCGATGGAACCAACGTTGACAATGACACCCTTACTTTTCTTAAGATATGGCCAGGCTGCTTTGGAAGCATAGAACACGAGGTTGAGCTCGTTGTTCATGACGTAGTCCCAGTCTTCAATCGACAGCTCTTCTATGGAGCCAAATTTGGGGTGGGAGGCGTTGTTGTAAAGAATGTCAATGCCACCATAAACAGCCGCTGCTACATCAATCCAGGCCGCTGATTCCTCAGCATGAGAGAGGTTGACAGGCGCAAAATTGGTTATTTCACCGCCGGCTGCCTTCACCAGTTCTACTGTCTCTGCAGCTCCGTCCTCGAAAAGATCACACCCAACTATTTTGGCTCCTTCAGCTGCGAAACGAAGAGCCGCTGCGCGGCCCATTCCTCCACCGATACCAGTGATGAGGGCAACTTTGCCCTGAAGTCGTGTCATGAAAGTTACTTAAACAGGAGGTGCGACGAAGAGCCCGTGGTCTACATCGTTGAAAGATTCGCGTGCAACGAATTCACTCATCGCGTTTGCTGTGCCCCACTGGTCCTGAGTGGTTACTTGAGTAACGTCTAACTTGCTTGGGTGCCACGCATCTTCATCTTCGATTGTCGCCAACTCGGTGGTGAACTCCATGGTGTTTCCAGAAGGGTCAATGAAGTAGGCGAAAGTGTTGTCACCGGCGTTGTGGCGCCCGGGACCCCAGACCATGCGTGCACCGGATCGAAGAATCTTGCCGGTTCCTCGCATCCACTCTTCAACGCCACGCATTTCAAATGATGCGTGGTGCAGGGAAGGGTGCGGTCCCTGAGCAATAGCAAGCGAGTGGTGAGCATTGTTGCATCGCATAAAGTGCATCATGTCGCCCATATGTGGGTGGGTCAATGTGTCGCTGATCGCAAAATCAAGAGCATCGATATAGAACTGGGTGGTCTTGTCCAGGCCATTAGTATTGAAAACCACGTGAGAAAGTTTGACGGGTACAGGCTCCCGAGGGTTAATCTTGCGGCTCTCGCGGAGGACAACATCTGAAGAAACTTCGACTGTACGGCCGTCAATGTCAAAGAAACGGAATCCATAGCCGCCGCCAAGCTGAGTGAGCTCCTGCGGTTCATGGATGAATTGAACATCCATACCGTGCAGTTTTGCGGCGAGAGCATCGACATCTGCGCGAGTGTGTGCCCCAAAAGCGACAAGATCAATGCGCTTCTCGCCACGTCGAAGTCGGACCGAGTATGGCTCTGGTGAACCTTCAGCAGCGAGATAGGCAACACCATCTTCTTCTTGAACAAGAGTGAGACCCCAGTGCTTTGTATAGAACTCAAGTTGTTCGTCGTACTTTGGAGTAGCCAAAGCGAGGTAGCGAAGGTGTGAAAGCTGGCGCACCGTCATGGTGTTCTCCTCAATTCCATTCACAAACTCGACAATGAGTTTGTATTCAATATGAGACTAGAACCCTCAGTAGCCGTCAAGAACTCAGCTAGCCAAATACCACCTATCGAGGGAAGAGAACCTTGAAGGAATTTTCTTGAAAAGTAGTTCCAGGAAACAATTGCATTTATGGGAAGAGATTCGAAGTGAGACTCTCGAAGGCTAGGCTTACCTCCTCAGTTGTTACGCTGGGGCATGAAACTATTCAAAGTTGAAACTCGGAAGGAGCAATGAATGGCTTTTGCTGGCAAAGACCTGAATCTACTCATTGCTCTTAGAGCTCTTCTCGAAGAAGCTAATGTGACTCGTGCTGGTGACAGAATCCAGATGGGGCAGTCATCAATGAGTTCAGCCTTATCTCGCCTTCGCACACAGTTTGGTGATGAGTTGCTGGTACGAGTTGGCCGAGATTACGAGCTCACTCCTCTTGCGAGGCTTTTGTTACCTCAAGTGCAGATGACTCTCCCGCTGATTGAACAAGCACTAGGCAGCGAACCACCTTTTGATCCCCAGAGTTCTTACCGGACATTTACGTTGATGATGTCTGATTTCGCGGCTATGGAACTAAAAAGTCTTTTTGCTATTGCATTGATCGCAGCACCCGAAATCAGGGTTAATCTCCTCCCATTGCCTACGAATCCAACTGATAGCCAGAGAGATCTCCTCAAACACGATTTTGTTGCAGCTGTTCCTGGTATCGGTATTGAGGGTGAGCACGCAGAACTGTTCGTTGACCAATACGTCTGCTTGATTGATAAAAATAATCCTGCGCTACTCGATGGCGAGTTGAGCTGGGAAGCATTCACTAATCTCCCCCAAGCCGTCTGCGATTTCGGCCAAGCTCACCTCACTCCTGCAGATAGAAAGCTCAGAGAACTTGGCTTTTCACGAGAAGCACACGTGAAGACGACTAGCTTTATGCCTCTGCCGTCAATCATTTCCGGCACGCAGCTTGTCGCTGTAGTTCCCAAACGTCTTGCAGAAAAATTTGCGCCACTGACAAACGCGATAGGTGTTCCAGCCCCATTTGGCAGGGTGGATATTATTGAGACCCTGTGGTGGCACCCCTCTCATAATTCTGATCCTGCACACGTGTGGCTCAGAAACATCCTCACAAGTTCTTCAGAACTGGTTTCTGCTTCCAACTAAGGCGAGTTGCCATTTTCTCACTATGGCTCTTCCACATAGTTAGCATCACTCCTGCTTACTTCCGCCATTGAGCTGTGTGCCAATAGCGTGACGTAGAAGCAGCAACGACGCAGAGCTTGAATTGGAGACGAAAAGACATGACCGTAAATAATGTCCTCGTAATTGGTGGCGGTGTAACCGGAACGGTTGCGAGCATCGCACTCGCCCAGAAGGGTGTCAAAGTCACCCTCATTGAGATTTCTCCTGAATGGTATGGCGTAGGCCACGGAATTACCGTGCAGGGCAACGCACTCAAGGTTTTCCAAAGCATTGGTGCTCTTGATCGCATGTTGGAAAGTGGTCTTGGCTTCAACGATCTCAATGTCAAGCATGCAGATGGGCACACCCTCGTGCACATGGAAGCACCACACACAGGTGGACCTGACCTTCCTTCAACTATGGGAGCCCTGCGCTCTGACCTTCAGACAGTGCTCGTAGACATGATTCATGACTTAGGTGTTGAAGTTCGCCTGGGAACCGAGATGGAATCCTTTGAGAACAAGGGAGATTCTGTCGATGTGACATTCAATAATGGCGTCACGGAAAACTTTGATTTGGTTGTTGCTGCCGACGGTATCAAGTCCAAGACACGCAAAATGCTTGGAAGCAAGCACGATAAACAGGGCACCGGACTCGGAATCTGGCGCGTTGTTACCAAGCGCACGCCGGAAATGACTTCCTCTGCCGTTTTCTACGAAGGCCCAGAATACAAGGCTGGTTACACGCCAATTTCTCAGGATCTTTGCTATGCATACGTACTCACTGATCCTGTTCGTCCAGACAATGGATTGAGCAATGCTCAGGAAATGAAGCGTCTGCTGGAGGGCTACCACGGAGAGTTTGACTTCATTCGTGAGAACATCCAGGAAGACGACTACATGAACTTCCAGCCCATTGAATGGCTTTTCATTGACGACGAGCCCTGGCACCAAGGGCGCGTCATTATGGTTGGCGATGCTGTTCACGCATGCCCTCCACTCATCGCTCAGGGCGCTGCTCAATGTGCTGAAGACGCATTCCTGCTCGCCGACTATGTCACTCGAGATGGCGATATGGAAACACTTCTCACCGAATACACCGAGCGCCGAAAGGCTCGTGTGAAGATTGTGGTCGATGCTTCGCTTCAGCTCGTTGAATGGGAACTTCACCCCGACACTCCAGGCGCTAACCCCGCTAAGTTAATGGGCGAATCACTCGGCGCACTCACTGCACCAGCCTAGGTTTCATCATGAACAGCCCACTTCCTGAGGGAAACATTCCTCGACGCGTTGTCACCGGTCACGATAAGAGTGGTGTTTCCGTCGTGATTTCCGACGACGTCGTGCCGGTGCATCGGGTAATGCCTCAGGACGGTGTGGGGTTCTATGAAATATGGCAGACAGATGCCATGCCTGCTCCTATTTCCCCCATTGAGCCAAACGAACCGACGGAACGGACTCTTCGCGTTCCGCCAGAACCCCATGGTACAAAAATCCGCATCAATGAGTTCTTTCCAGGATTCATTAATGATCTCGGCAATCAATCTCCTATTCACCGCACAGAGTCGATTGATTACGGAATCGTTTTGGAAGGAGAAATCGTTCTCGTGTTGGACAACAGTGAAGTAACGCTCCGTGCAGGAGATGTTGTCATCCAGCGGGGAACAGACCATGCCTGGGCAAATAGAACGGACAAAGTATGTCGCGTTGCCTTTATCTTGGTAGACGGCGCGTTTACTTCCGAACTCATGAAGCTTTTACCTTCAGATGCGCAGCTCATGCACAATGGGCCCCACGACTAGGTATGGGCATGTATCTCGATCACGTAGGACTGAGCGTTGCAGACTTAGACTCGCAAATTGCATGGTATTCCGCTGCGTTGGGGCTCAATACGGTGTCCCCCTTTGAAGTTGCACCTCTCAATTTGAGAGGTGCATTTATGACAGGGCCAAACGATATAGCGATCGAGCTTTTAGAACGGGCAGGCTCACAACAAGGTCTACAGGCGGAAAGCCCGGGGGAAGCTTTGCTGACCCGCGGTTACGGTCACATCTGCCTGCGCGTAGAAGATGTTGACGCACTTCACTCTCGACTCCTAGCGGCCGGGGCCAACGAACGAATGAATCCTCAGCCGTCCCCCGAAGTCGGTGTACGCATGTCTTTTGTTGCCGACCCCGAGGGAAATCTGATCGAATTAATTGACCGTAAAGGACCGGTAGGGTCATGAACAAACCTCTTGAAATCCCAGGGATTGTCGGAAAGACGGTCATCATCACAGGCGCTGCCGGAGGCCAGGGAGCTGCAGAGACTCTCGTTCTTCTCGCTTCAGGTGCTGACGTTATCGCCACTGACCTTCAGGTAACTGCGCCAGATTCCCTTGTTTCTGCAGCAGCCAGCCTCCCCGGAAAACTTCACTACAAGCGATTAGACGTTTCCTCAGAATCTGGCTGGGCAGACATTGCTGAGTTTGCCGCTTCGTTAGGCGGTGGAGTGCAGGGGCTAGTCAATAATGCCGGTATTCCATTTCGAGGTCGCATTGGAGAGATCAAGCTCGAGGACTGGAACAAAGTCTTCGCCATCAACACAACCGGTCCCATGTTGGGCATTCAGGCTATTGAGCCACTTATGCGCCCTGGCTCATCCATAGTGAATGTTGGTTCAGCAGCAGCATTAAATGCTCACCACACGGCGGCTTACACCTCAAGCAAGTGGGCGTTACGTGGTTTAACCCACGCAACCGCGACCGAGTTTGGACCTCGCGGCATCCGAACCAACATTGTCCACCCCGGCTATATCGAAACTCCCATGATGGCTGCAGCACCCGCCATCATGACAGATGCCCAACTTGCACTCACGCCCCTGGAACGCACGGGGCAACCTGAAGAGGTTGCTGCAGTAGTTGCTTTCCTCATCTCCGATGCTTCTTCGTACGTCAATGGTGCCGAAATCCCTATCGACGGGGGCTTCACCTCTTCTGCAGGTGTGAAATACATGTCCGATCTCATCAAAAACTCTCAAAAGAACACCAAGTAAGGACTATTCGTATGTATATGTACTTTCCCACCAACTACGTTTGGAGTTTGGCTGTCGTTGCCACACTGAATAATGGTGGCTTCATCGATGAAGTTGATCGCGCGTGTAAGCCTGTGCTGGAAGCAGCAACGAACGGTGACGATGCCGGAACTGAAGAGCTTTATGCCGCGTGGGTGGCAGTCGCGGATCGATTAATTGCTTCTGCCGAGGATGACGAACAGCGAGGACGCATTATTGGTGCTGGAGACAAGTACTACCGATCCAGTCTGTATGTGTCACAGTCTGAGCGTCTGCAGTCTCCCACCTGGGACGGCAGGAAGGCTGCATACCAAAAGAGCATGGATTTGCTTCAGAAGCATGTTGATCTCAGTGGTGCACCGATGACTCGAGTTGAGATTCCTTATGAGGGCTCTCATATGCCTGGCTACTTCTACAAAGCAGAGAGTCTGGACGGTAAGCCCACTCCAGTAGTAATCCAGTGGAATGGTTTCGACTCCACTAAAGAGATGATGTACTACTCAGGTTTCCCCCAGATGCTGGCACGTCGCGGAATCTCCACCTTGATGGTGGACACTCCTGGCTCTGGTGAGGCTCTGCGTTTGCGCGGCCTTACTGCCCGCCACGACACTGAAGCTTGGGCTTCGGCAATTATCGACTTCGCCGAGGGTCTCGACGGTATCGACGCAGATAAGGTCGGTCTTGTTGGCTGGTCACTTGGTGGCTATTACGCTCCGCGAGCTGCCGCGTTCGAAAAGCGCGTCAAGCTGGCAGTCGCTTGGGGGGCAAACCACAACTGGGCGGAAGTTCAGGAAGGTCGCCGCAACCGTGAAGGCGAAAACCCCGTGCCTCACTACTGGGAACACGCTTTCTGGGTCTGGAATGTGGACAACATCAATGACTTCATGGAGGCAACCAAAGGAATGCACCTCAATGGTGTTGCCGAAAAGATTACGTGCCCGCTACTTATCACCCACGGCGCTAACGATCGTCAGATCAACGTCAAGTATGCCCACCAGACCTACGACCAAGCAATCAACAGCAGCAAGCGTGAACTCCGCATTTTCGACGAACCCGAGGGCGGAACGGAGCACATCAGCATCGATAACATGCCCTATGTCGCCGGTTACATTGCTGACTGGGTCGCAGAAACTTTCGCAGAGCTTTCCTAAGTTCTTCGAAACCACACTGAGGCGCCCACACCAGCAAAGGTGGGCGCCTCAGTTCATCCCCTCAACTTTTTTCTTGCAATCCTCTTTCCCCGGAGTTGTCCGACATGACTTCATACACGCTTTTCGAAAAGGCTGTGATTACCCTCGAGCGCCCCGAGCGTTACGGTAAACAACTTGCTTCTCATATTTCACACAAGACCGTAGTAGAAGAAATTGAGGGCGGATGGCAAGCTGAGATCAGAAATGGGCAGGGAAGAATTCTTCCCTCAGAAGGGAAATTGATTCTGGAAGCCCACGCCAATGACGTCGAAACGTTAGCAACAGTTAAAGATGTCCTGGGCCGTCACATACTTCAGTTCACGACCAAGCTGGCACCATTTGTCATTACCTGGGCTGCCGCATAAAAAAACTCTATCCAGGAAGCACTGCTGACCAGCCACCGTCGACCATGAGGTTGGCTCCCGTGACGTATGCCGCTTCATCGCTGGCAAGAAAAACAACACAATTGGCTATTTCTTCGACCGTTCCAACTCTTTTGAGAGGGATGTGTTGAGCAATGCCAGCCATAGGGTGGTCTGGAGCCAAAAGATCTTGAGCTGTTGCCGGGGTGGCAACCATTCCAGGGCTGACAGAGTTTGCTCGAATTCCAAACTGGGCACCTTCTCCGGCAAGTTGCTTCGCCATGGCGATTACTCCACCTTTGGTGGCACTGTGAGCAATGCGAGTGTTAGTGACAGAACCCGTCACACCAGCTGTTGAACCGATCAGCACGATGTTGCCCTTGGTTTTTTTGAGAGCTTCCCATACTGCTTTAACTGGGACAAAGACCACGTCAAGCTCGCTTGTCAGAACCCGATGCCATTCATCCAAACTGACTTCCGTAATCGGGTTAAAGACTGTTGCGCCTGCATTGGCAAACAAAACGTCAATGCGACCAAGTTCATGCTCTACCGATTTGATCCATGCTGTGGTTTGCTCTTCATTGGACACATCAACCGGGGCAACCGAGTGCATAGTTCCCCCTGCTTGGCGAATAAGTGAGGCTGTTTCCTCATTGCCTTCTGGATTGAGGTCACAGCCAGCGATGATGGCGCCTTCTGCTGCAAATTTCAGAGCAGCGGCTCGCCCCAGTCCCCCTGCCGTTCCGGTGATGGCAACTACGTGATTAGTGAATTTCTTGACCGGGGCATCAGACGATTGTGACATTTATGGCTCCTCCACCTCGAGAAATAACTATCTCCATTGTGGCAATGCCGCGAGGTGAGGCAACTGGGTTAGGTATCACGATTTGGGATAGAACCAAGAGGGTTTTGTGCGTAGTCAGGAGCAAGAATCATTGCCAGAGTGGAAATAGTTGCATATCTTTCTTGCCGCTTTCACTGTGATGAACCAGGGACAACATGATTGAACTCACCTTTCCGATAACTGATGAGGATTTCTTTTCCCAAGAAAACATCGAAAACCCCTACCCCGCTTATCAGCGTTTACGCCAAATGGGTCCTGTGGTTGGTCTTGGCCAAGCCGGGGTTGTGGCAGTTTCGCATTACGAAACGGTGAAGGCTCTGCTCTCTGATAACCAAACTTGGGTTTCGGGACAAGGGGTAGCACTCAATGATTTCTCTAACAATATTCTTCGAGGAACAACTCTTGCGAGCGATCCACCCCTCCACCGAACTCTGAGAGTAGTTGTAGCAAGTCAGCTCACTCCCCAAGGTCTTCGTCCTCGCGAAGGAGGCATTCTAAATATTGCAGAGAGAATTGTTGCTAACGCATTGGATGCTGGCGACATAGATGGAGTGACTTCCATTGCTCATGAAATGCCTCAACAAATCATCCCTGACTTTGTTGGCTTACCTCACCACGGTCGTGACCGGCTATTTGAATGGTCGGGTGCTGGACTTGATGGATTGGGACCAGACAACGAACGCACTGAGCGGAACCACGAATTAAGTCTGGAGCAATTTACATACGCACAGGGAATTGTTGAGTCTAACGACGTGTTACCCGGAAGCCTCGGCGCTGGAGTCATTGCTGCAGCAGCTGAAGGAAAAATCTCTCCAGAACAGAGAACTGCTTTGTTTCTGGATTATCTGGGGCCTGCTTTGGACACAACCTCGAGCGCGCTCGGCCATTTTCTTGTCATTCTTGCGCGGAGGCCAGACGTTTGGAAAACTCTCAAAGAGGACAGATCTCTCGTTAATGCATTCATTGCCGAAGGTCTGAGATTTGAGTCTCCAGCAAGAGGATTCACGCGTGTTGCGTCCAAAGATACTGAAGTTGGCGGTGTTGTTATACCTGCTGGCACCCGTGCCTGGGCATTGGTGGCCTCCGCAAACAGGGATGAAAAACATTGGGAAGATTCTGATTCATTTAAGTTGGAACGTGATGCGACAGGGCACGTTGCATTCGGATATGGAATCCATGGCTGCGCAGGTCAAAACTTAGCAAAACTTGAACTGAAAGCTGTTCTCAACGAATTGCTCTCTCAAGTTGCGCAAATCGAGCTCACCGGCGAACCAACCAAACTCCTGAACAACATGCTTAATGCATGGTCATCCATTCCACTTAGGCTCACTGCAGCCTAAAGCGCATCGAGCTCCCTAAAGGGACTTGAGGATAATCGCGGACCCCTGTCCGCCGCCGCCGCATATTCCGGCTGCTCCGACGCTGCCGGCGCCCAATTCCTGGAGTGTGCGAGCGAGGTGTCCCACAATGCGCACCCCTGAGGCTCCAATTGGGTGACCAAGTGCAATAGCGCCCCCGTGAATGTTCACAATGGAGGGGTCTACCCCGAGATCCCTGATGGATTGAACGCCTACAGCGGCAAATGCTTCATTGATTTCTACGGCTGCAAGATCCGGGATTCTCATCTTTGCTTTGGCCAGGGCCGCTTTGATGGCGTTGGAGGGCTGCGAGTGCAATGAAAAGTCAGGCCCACTCACAAATGCAGTGGCAAGTACTTCAGCTAGTCCCGTGACCTCGGCAGCGACTGCAGCTGCCGTGCTCATCAGCACGACAGCTGCAGCTCCGTCGGTGAGTTGTGATGAGTTACCCGCTGTAATTGTTCCTTCAGCGCCAAAAGCTGGACGCAGCTGGGAGAGGGACTCATGTGTCGTTTCAGGTCGCACCCCGTCATCGCTTGAGAGTGTGATGTTTCCTTTTTTAGATGCAATCTCGAATGGGACAATTTCGCCAGATAAAAATTCTCCCGCAGCGACAGCATTCTGATGAGAACGAGCAGCTAAATCATCTTGTTCTTCCCGGCTTATTTTTAAGGGCGCGTTGTAGTCCTCTGTTGAAGCCCCCATGGAACGCAGCTCGAAGGCGTCGGTGAGTCCATCGAATTCGAGAGTGTCAATCATCGTGACGGGACCATACTTCTTACCAGCACGAGATCCCACCCAAGAATGCGGAGCCAGCGACATTGATTCTTGGCCCACAGCAACAACAACGTCGGCTTCCCCTGATTCAATCAAACGAACCCCAGCAGAGATTGCCTCGATACCAGAGAGGCAGACCGCATTGAGAGTAATTGCAGGAGTAGTCAGGGGAATCCCAGCATGCACGGCAGCCTGACGGGCTGGGTTTTGTCCAGCACCGCCTTGGAGAACTTGACCGCCATACACGATGTCAACCGAGTCCGCACTCACTCCTGCCTTTTCTAAGGCAGCCGAAATAGCGTGTGCACCTAGATTGGCTGCACTGATAGAGGAAAGTGCCCCATTCATTTTGGTGAAGGGGGTCCGGGCAAAACCGACGATTAAGGCTGACAATTCTGAATTCCTTCTTCCTTACGCAGCAAGTGCAACAGTAAATGTGGCACCTGTTTTCTGGGTTACCTCGTCAACGGTGACTCCGGGAGCTGTTGCAGTAAGGACAAGCCCTTCTGACGTGACATCAAACACTGCTATGTCGCTAATGATGCGGTTAACACAGCGGGCTCCGGTAAGGGGCAGGTCGCATTCAGCGACAATCTTGGGGGTTCCATCTTTGGCAACATGCTCAGTGACCACGATTACGCGCGGAGTGCCAGCAACCAGATCCATGGCCCCACCCATTCCTTTAACGAGCTTTCCAGGAATGGTCCAGTTGGCCAGGTCACCCCTGCCAGAGACCTGCATCGCACCAAGGATTGCAATTGCTACGTGGCCGCCACGAATCATGGCGAACGAGGTTGCCGAGTCGAAGTAACTTCCTCCGGGAAGAAGTGTGACTGTTTGCTTTCCAGCATTAATGAGGTCCGGGTCCTCTTCACCCTCAAAGGGGAAAGGCCCCATCCCCAGCAAACCGTTTTCACTCTGCAATGTGACATTGACCCCTGCAGGTAGGTGGTTCGCCACGAGGGTGGGGATACCAATACCGAGGTTCACGTAATCCCCGTCGTTGAGTTCCAAAGCAGCAATTGCTGCCATCTCTTCACGTGTCCAGGTCATATCTATGCCACCTCTGAAAGTTTGTGGGGACGAACTGTTCTCTGTTCAATGTCTTTGACCCGAGGATTGGACTGCAACAAATGCTGCACAAAGATGCCCGGAGTCACAATCATGTTGGGATTAAGGTAGTCCTCTACGATGTCTTCAGCTTCAGCAATAGTTACCCGTCCACATTGTGCAACGAGTGGGTTGAAGTTCCGAGCAGTGTGACGGTAAATCAGATTTCCTTCAGAATCCGCCATATAGGCATGCACCAATGAAATATCTGCAACGATTCCACGTTCAAGGATGTAGGTCTCTCCATCGAAGTCTTTATGTTCTTTGCCTTCAGCAACTGGAGTGCCGACACCTGTTTTCGTATAGAAGCCCGGAATACCTGATCCACCAGCCCGCATTCGCTCTGCCAGGGTTCCTTGAGGCACAAACTCTACTTCGAGCTCCCCCTTGAGATACTGCTCAGCAAAAAGCTTGTTCTCTCCCACATATGATGAAAGAACTTTCTTGACCTGTTTGTTCTCCAAAAGAAGTCCCAGGCCCTTGCCGTCAACTCCCATGTTGTTGGAGACAATCGTGAGGTCTTTCGCTCTGGAATCACGCACAGCTTCAATCAGATCTGTGGGGTTACCGCTCAGGCCAAATCCACCCACAGCGATAGTTGCGCCATCAAATATAGATGCGGCAACGACTTCATGTGCTGATTTACGAATTTTGGACAACGCAATTTCTCCCTCTGAATGACTGTTTCCAGTCTGTCTTCCTCATAGGGGAGATGCACCTGTTTGACCATCGCGTATTGAGATGCCACCTTTTGGAAATACAAGTGGTGAGAGGATCCCACCCCGTGTTCTGACATGTGATGTATTGAACAAAATAATAGTAATAGGAATCTAATTACAGTTAGGTTTGTGAATACCTACCTCAATGACGAGAACCGAAAGGTAACAACAATGTCGAACTTCGGCACAAACTTCCGTATTTTTTTCCTCTCCAAAGTTGTGACAAAGATCATTAAGTCACCCAAAGTGTCGCTTACAAACAGAGATGTTCCTGATGCACAAGTAGTGTGGGTACCCACTCGTCACGGCAACATTCGCTGCCTGATCACCCGTCCAGCGGCTGACGCTCCACTGAACAATGGCTCCAAGCCTCCTGTTTACATCAACATCCACGGTGGTGCTTTCCTTATCGGT
The DNA here is from genome assembly GCA_041178865.1 of Actinomycetota bacterium. Classification (GTDB taxonomy): domain Bacteria; phylum Actinomycetota; class Actinomycetes; order Actinomycetales; family Microbacteriaceae; genus Aurantimicrobium. The sequence continues at coordinate 37,753 of JBEGUL010000070.1, forward strand.
GCCCCTGAACAGGACACACACTTCAGCCGTGGTGTTGCTGGTGAAGTTGGCGCTGTGGTTGTCAACGTGGACTACACGACAGCACCCAAAGCTAAATACCCTCAAGCCCAAGAAGAGTGCTTCGACGTACTCAAGTGGGTTTCCGAATCAGGCGACTCACAGGACTGGGATGGCACACGCATCTCCATCGGTGGCGGGAGCGCAGGGGGTCAGATTGCTCTCGGCGTTCTGGAATTAGCACGATTGGCCCATGGCCCCGCGGTTCGTTCCACAGTACTTGTAGTGCCGTCTGTGAACATGTCAGCTTCTCCCGATTCTTATGTGTCTTCCTACGCCAAGGCGATGGTGTCTCCTACTCTCGTCGAGACATTGTTGGCTGCATATTTTCCAGATAAGTCAGTTCGTAAGGACTACATGGCCTCACCTCTACTGGGAAATAGCGAGCAATTGGCAAGCATCCCGCCAGCATTAATCGTCAGCGCCGAATATGACACCCTGCGCCCGGGGATTGAACAGTTTGTCGAGCGTCTCAACAATGAAGGAGTACAGCTCACTTACAAAGAATTTGCCGGTCATGACCACGACTTCCCGCTTAAGGCCGGCGCCACTGAAGCACAGATAGAACTTGGCGAACTCATCAGTACTCACCTACTGGCAACGCTACGGTAGAAGCACTTAGTTCTCTCATCGCTGAGGGCTACTCAAGCAAGTTCAACGCAAAGGGCTGGAACCGGTTATCCGATTCCAGCCCATTTGCACATTAATGTGACTAGCTCACGTTCAACCTGTTACATATCGAGTACTAGGCGCTCCGACAGAGAGCGGGAGACGCAAATCATCATGCATGCAGACTCCTCACGCTCTTTTTCACTCAGGACAGAATCCAAGTGAATAGGGGTACCCTTCATCACGGGAGTTTCACAAGAGCCACAGGTACCTTCTTGGCAAGACGAGACAACTTCGATACCTGCATCTCGTGCCGCTTGAAGGATGCTCTGGTCAGGGCCAATTTGGACAGTCTTTTCTGAGTAATTGAACTCAACTTCGAAGGTGTCTAATCCACGATCATCTCCCACGTCTCGTGGCGAGAATCTTTCCACATTGATATCAAGGTCAGTTCGGTCGTGACCACATGCTTCAACCTGCTCCATAAGAGCCTCTGGACCACATGAATACACTGCTGAACCAAATGAAAGCTCCCGAATGATGTTATTGACATCGGGACGCGGGGATGTGTCTCGTGGATAAAAGGAAACACTGTCGCCTAGTTTTTCAAGCTCCTCGAGGAAAGGCATGTTCTTTAGGCTTGAACCTACGTAGTGAAGATGCCAGGGGCGGTTTTCAATAATCGCTTGTTCAATCATGGGGAGTATTGGGGTTATCCCAATACCTCCAGCAATGAAAGTTATTGGCTGTCCAGTTCCGGCCGTGTATTGGAAATGATTACGCGGACCTCCTACGAGGATTTCACGTCCCACAATTGCATTTTCATGAATCCAGGATGAGCCGCCGCGTCCATCCACTTCGCGACGGATTCCGAGGCGCCAGGTGTGTTGATCAGAAAGAACACCTGCCAAGGAATATTGGCGAAGATCATTTCCACCAATCTGCACATCAATGTGCGCACCTGGCTCCCACATGGGGAGGACCTCACCGAGGGGGTGAGATAGTTCAACGACAAAAAGGTCGTCAGTGAAGTCGTGTCGTGCTGAAACTACGACTGGAAAAAGTGTTTCTCCCATGTTTTCCTCGTCTTTGAGAACAGGTATTGTCTAACTGTAATTGTATTACATTTCTACCTGAAAGTGATTTCTCAAAAAATTAGAAACCAAGTCGCGAGATAGCCATCTGAGCAAGTCTTTCCTCAAAATCATCGAAACTTTCCGATTCGATAGAGAGCCAGCGATCTCCATACATTGCTCGCAAAATCGCCTCTTGCTGAAGCATTCTGGCAACGTCATACGCCGCCTTGCGATCTCCGTCATCTAGGAGGTCTGCTACAAGGGAAACCAATTTGATTGATGCCTCGGAACCCCGATCTCTGAGATTTGGGTTCGAGATACTGTAGTTGATAACAGGCTGTAAAAACCGATGGTGATTCTCAAACGTCACAGCGACTGCTGCAACTACTGCCTCAACACGCTCCTTGCTGTGAGGTGGCGTTTGGGAGGCCTTTGTGAGTTGATCGGTATAGGTGTCAATTACGTCATGCATGCCGTCTTCATAGATGGCCCAGAACAAATCTGAAAGCCCATCAACTCGGGCATAGATAGCTGTCGGTGCCACATCTGCAGCTTCACAAACGCCAATAATTGTGAGAGCTTCGCTGCCTCCGTCTTCAAGAAGTTGCCGTCCTGCATCTAAAATTCGACGCCAGGCTTCTTTACTCCTTGCTTGCTGCGGCTGACGAATGGAAGCGTTGGTGTTGCTGAGTGCGGCTTTGGGCATACGTACTATCTTGCTACCGATTTGGCTCACTGGGTGAATCTACAAACAAAAAGTGCGAGTCCCCGCATGAAGACTCGCACTTTCCGATTAGGCAAGGGTTACTTTGCGTGGAAAGTTCCCTTGAGGTTGATCACCATGTTGAATCGTGGGCTCGGGATGAGCTGGATTCCTTCTGTGATTTCCCAGCTGGAAACACGCTCGAGAAGCTGGGTGAAGAACACCTTCATTTCACGACGAGCAAGGTGCTCGCCGAGGCACTGGTGAGGCCCACCGGCGCCAAAGGCTGTCTGTCCAGTCGCGTCACGAGTGATGTCGAACTTTTCTGGGTTGGGGAACACGGTCTCGTCGTTGTTTGCGGATTCGAAGAACACAACTACCTTGTCGCCCTTCTTGATGAGCTGTCCACCAAGTTCGACGTCCTCGGTCGCATTGCGACGGAAGTTCACCACTGCTGACGCGTGGCGGAGCATTTCATCAACGGCACCTCCCACAAGCGAAGGATCGTCCTGAAGCTTCTTCCACTGATCTGGGTTCTCAGCGAAACGAGCAATTCCATAGGCCATGGTTGCACCAGAAGTTTCAGCACCGGCACCAACAAGCAGTGAAATGAAACCGCCAACTTCCTGGTCAGTCAGCTTTCGGCCGTCTACCTCAGATTCGACAATCCGAGTGATGAGGTCATCTTGTGGGTTTGCGCGTCGAGCTTCTGAAAGCTTCACGCCATAGTCGATGAGTGCCTTGTGGGCAGGCTCACCCAATTCACGGTTTGGGCTAAATGCTAGGCGAGTCCACTCGACGAACTTGTCGACATCCTCCTCTGGCATGCCCATGATGTTGCAAATAACGCGGATGGGGTAGTAGTTGACCAAGTTCTTTACAATGTCGACATTTGGCTCTGAGAGCAATCTGTCAATGACTTGGTTGGAAAGCACCTTAAGGTCATCCATCATTGCGTCGAGGTATCGAGGTGCAAAAGAGGGTCCCACGATTGAGCGCCACAGGCGGTGCTCTGGATCATCCATGTGAAGCATTCCGAGAGCACGAACGACGAACTCTGGCTCATCATTTGGATTTGTGCCTTCAGCGCTGCTGTAGATAGCTGGTGTGCGGATGACAGCTTTGACGTCTTCGTATCGCGTCACTGCCCACCATCCACGCCCACCATCTGGACGGAAGGGTGAAACTACTTCAGGGTGAAATGAAACGGGCGCAGTATCACGCAGACGCTTATAACGCTCCATACGGCCGGGGCCGTAGAAAGCTGGGACAGTAGCGAGGAGGTCTTCGTCGAACTCCAGGACTTCAGTACTCATTTTGTGCTCCTTGTATTTCTAGGGTTGTGAATCGGATAAATGCTAAAGATCAATGACGAGACGGGGGGTTGCAGAACGAGAAACGCAAATAGCCATTGACGCATGGCCTGCGTGCACGACATCTCCCAGAACTGTGTCGCGGTGGATTACTTCACCTTCAATGACGGGAGTCTCACATGTTCCGCAAATGCCCTCACGGCATGAAAACGGAACTTCGATTCCTACCGCTTCTGCGATGCTCATGATTGTGTCGTTGGGGCCGACCGTTCCGGTCTTGCCTGAATACTGAAACTCAACTTCAAACTCATCCACGTTGAGTCCCTCCATATTTTCCTCGTTGAAAACTTTTGGTCTGAATCTTCAGATTGAGTAATACTGTAATCCCATTACTGTTACATTTACAATCATTTACAGCACGCCAACTATCGGTATATCGGATAGTTGACAATCACCACAGACAGGGAATGACAACGATGTCCACTTTCGCTCCTGACGTTATCGACGCCATTTGCAGCTATATGAACACAGACCCCATGGAGAGCACCCTCACAATTGTCCAGGGTCTCACTGGGGATCGAACCGTCACCAAAGTGACCATGACTACGTTCGACGGAACCGAATGCGTGTTCCAAGCTGAAAGCCCCGAAGGAATAAAGGAAGTTCGTATTCCTTGGCTCCGCGAGATTAGTGAGCGCCCCGAAGTCAGGGAACAGCTTTTTGCTCTCCTCGATCGTGCTACTGACGCCTTCGGAAGCTAGCAAAAATATGAAATCTCGCTCACTCGGCCAGCAAGGTCTCGTCGTGTCTGAAGTTGGTCTTGGCATGATGGGAATGACAGTTGCATATGGCCCCAGCGACTACGAATCTAATCTTCAAATAATCAAATCTGCTGTTGAAGAGGGGATCACCCTCTTCGACACGGCAGAGGTGTATGGCCAAGGAACTGGTTCAAGTGAAATCTTGCTGGGAAAAGCTGTCTCTAGTGTTCGAGATTCGGTCGTACTAGCGACTAAATTCGGCTACGACCTTTCAAAAACTCGGTCGTCTGGCTTTGATAGTCGCCCAGAAAACATTCGTAAGGCAACCGAAAACAGCCTCGCTTACCTCAACACGGACTACATAGATGTGCTTTTCCAACACCGTGTAGACCCTGACGTTCCCATCGAGGATGTCGCAGGAACAGTTGGCGAACTCATCTCGGAGGGTAAGGTCAAATTCTTTGGCCTGAGCGAAGCAGGACCGGAAACTATCAGCAGAGCCCACGCAGTCACACCAGTGAGTGTGGTACAAAGCGAATACTCCGTCATTGAACGAGATGTCGAAGAAGAAGTTCTCCCGACAGTAAACAAACTAGGTATTGGCTTTGTTGCATATTCTCCAATAGGCAGAGGACTCCTTGCTGGGGTCACGACACCTGCAGCAGAGTTTCCTGAAGGTGACCTCAGACGTTTTCTGCCTCGTTGGCAACCAGAGAATCTTTCAATTACTCTTCCGCTGATCCATGAGTTTATTGCCTTAGCGAACGCGAAAAAAGTATTGCCTTCGCAGTTGGCCCTCGCATGGATTCTGGGCAAATCTCCTGATTACATTCCCATTGTTGGCATGCGTCAGAAAGAGCATCTTGCAGAAATATTGGACATCGGCGGAATCCAGCTTTCTGAGGGTGAAATAAGCGCAATTGACGCCTTATTCCCCAACGGTGCAGTGGGTCAGCGATACCCAGACGCCTATATGCCGATTTGGGTTTAGTTGTTATGAAACTTTGCGGTGAATGGACTTCATCCGCGTGTAAGCACCGATAGCCTCGGGGCCGTATTCCATTCCGATTCCGGAATCCTTCCAACCGCCAAAGGGAGCAGCCAGGTTAGATCCGTAGAAGTTAATTCCCACAGAACCTGACTCAATACGTCGCGCAAGAGCAGCACCGTGATCTGGGTCCTCTGTAAAGATGGAACCGCCCAGACCGAAGGGGGAATCATTGGCAATGTTGATGGCGTCGTTTTCATCCTCAAAAGGAATAACAACCAGAACAGGGCCAAAGATTTCTTCGCGAGCCACGCGCATTTGGTTATTCACATCAGCAAAGACAGTGGGCTTGTTGTAGTAGCCACGGGTAATGCCATCAGGCATTCCAGAGCCTCCCACGGCGACTCGTGCACCCTCTTCTTGACCAATGCGGATGTAGTCAGCAACTGTCATGGCCTGCTTCTTGGAAGCGGAAGGGCCATAAACCGTTGCAGGGTCGAAAGGATCCCCGATAGTGGTGTTGCCCACGACGGTGGCAACAGCATCGACTACCTCGTTGTAGATCGAGCGAGGAGCAAGAATACGGGTCGAGTTGTAACAGGTCTGACCGGTGTTGCGCAGGCAGGTGCGGTTGAGCATCGAGGAGAAATAGTCCAGGTTCGCATCGGGAAGAACGATGCTGGCGGACTTTCCACCCAGCTCGAGGGTGACGGGGCGCAAGAGACGGCCACATTGCTCTGCCAGCAGGCGTCCAACACCAGTAGAACCGGTGAAGGCAACCTTCGCCACGAGGGGGTGTTCAACAAGAGCGCCGACAACGTCACGGCCACAAGTAATGAGGTTGAGCACACCCTCAGGAATACCGGCAGCCTGTGCTGATTCCATCAAAATGCGTAGGTCCAGAGGAGTCTCTGATGCAGGTTTGATCACGACCGTGCAGCCTGCGATCAGGGCAGGTGCCAGTTTGACCATCACGAGCGCTACGGGAAAGTTCCATGGTGCAATCAGTGCTGCAACACCACGGGGCTGGCGAACAACCTCGGTGAACTGGTTGTCCA
>JBEGUL010000071.1:0-53077 GCA_041178865.1 Actinomycetota bacterium
AAGCGCGGGAGCCAACACCACGAAGGCAACACCCAGCGAAGCTAATTCATTGGTGGAATCCTTGCCACTGACAGAGGCGAGGTTGCTGACAGTGTCAGCCAAAATCTTTTCTTGTGGAGCAAAGCCCGCACCTGTGGTGACGAAAGTGGAAGTTGCCTCCAGAGAAATACCCGTTCCACGAACGAGCATCGCACCAAGCCCACCATCTGGCTGAGGGGTGAGGACCAAAGTTCCCACTTCAGGATCAATTGCTGCCTGAGCAACAACATAGGCAGGGAGGGTTTGACCATTTCCAGCAACAACCTTGGAGTTACCCAAGCTGGAAGCAGCAAGAGCGGGCAATGCCAAGAGCGTCACCGCGGCAATGCCTGCCACGGCTGGATAGTAGGAGAAACGACGGAGAATCGAAGCACCTGTTCCAGCAGCAATCATCAAGCCCAGCCACGCAAGGCTGAGGCCATTACCTGGCCAGATGGCCACGGGCTCTCCGCCATTGAAGGAAACGAACAAGCCAGAAGCAAAGACCGACGTGACGATACCCAGCACCATCACGACAACAGCAAGCTGAGCACGAATCGGGTATTGAGAGAACAAACCAACAAAGGCAAGGGCAACAAGAACCCCGACAAGAATGGCGACCCACACACTGGCAACTGGATTAGCCCAAGGCAAGAAACTTGCTGCTTGTAACCAACCGCCAAGGCCTTCGGTGGGGAATCCCAGAGCTAACTGCCAGTGCGGAGCAACCGCGCTATCAACCGCAGGACCTGGATCAGCTGCGAGGCCAAAGAGGTTCAGACCAAAGACCTGAATGAAAACAATAGGAGCAACAACAGCTACAGCAGGAATGGGGATTGCCAAGAAGCGCGGAACATAGCGTCCAGTGAGAAGCAACGTGCCAATCCAGATCACCAGCAAGGCCGGTGTCAGTGAAGGAGCACACGACACCACGGCGGCAAAGAGAAGTGCTGTCGTTGCAGATGCAGACCATGAGCGTGCGGCACGAATACCGGCAAAAAACAGGAACGGAAGCAGGATGTGAGCAATCACAGCTGCAGGGCGACCTTCAGTCAGTGCCCCCAGCAGTGCCGGGCTCAGGCCATACCCCAAACCAATGAATGCCCTAATTCCTGATCGCTGTGTCAGACGTGCAGCCAAGAGCCAGGCACCCAAGCCCGCTAGAGGCATGGCCAGGAACCACAGCAACACGATGGAGAAACTCGGCTGCCAGAACGTGAGAGTTCCCAGGAGTGCAATCACGCCTGCAAATCCATCAGCAGGACCTACCACGCTGAATGCGCCTTCTCGCCAACCCCAGAGAGTCTGTGACCACAGCTCGGATACTGAGCCACCAAGAGGAAGAAGTGCTCCACCAGCCAAAGCGTTTGCTCCGACCAGGGTTGAGAATCCGCCCACGGACAAGAAGGCAAGGATCAACGTGACCCAGGCACCGCCTGAAGAGAAGAAATGAAGAGGCTTTTTCTCGCCGTGCACTCGAAGCTGAATGGCTTCCCTGGCAAGAGATTCTCTGCGACGAACATCGGCTCGCGAGACTTTCAAGGAGGCAAGTGAGGTCCACGAAGCCACTCGCGTGGACCGCAATAACTTTCGCGCACGACCGACAGAACCGCCCGAGAACGCTGCATTGAGTGCGGCACGGAATTCTCCTGAGACAGCACCGGGTCGCTTAGCAAGCAGCTGACCGAGAGACCTGATCACTGCTGAGGGCAGCAAGCCAAGCCAATGCCAGAACACTGCACCGCTATTGGAATACACCAGGCGGCGATACAGCTCAGCTGAACGATACTGACGGGCACGTTTCTTCCGTGCACGGTAGCTATCGGTACCTATAGCTCCAATGACGCCATCGCCCGCGTTCATCACACGTGCAGTGGGAACCACAGAAACACGATGGCCCGCTAGACGAGCACGAACACAGAAGTCGAGTGCATCATCAACCACGCGGAGGTGGTGATCAAAGCCTGCAAGTTCTTCCCAGACCTGCTGGCGAACCAGCATGCCATTGCCACCCACACCCATGACGTCGGAGACCAGGTCGTGCTGGGCTTGGTCGAGTTCGTCAACAACGAGCGAAATAGTGCGGCCACCTTGTGCCAGTGTCAGCCCGTATTCACGAATGTAATCGGGTCGCTCCCAATCCATTTGTTTGGGTCCCACCACGGCAACAGAGGGCGAAACTTCAAGAGCACCCACTAGCTCTGCCAGTGCAGTTGGCTCGGGAGCACTGTCCTGAGCCAGGAACCACAAGAACTCATCAGGACCTGACACGGCAGGGAAAGCTCTGGCGGCCACGTCGAGAGCTTCTCCGAAGCTGAGACGACCGCCACCGGTTAGAACCTGGCTGGCGCCAAAAGATTGCAGCTGCGCAGCAGCGTTGTTCTTGGATGAATTGTCAACGGCAAGGACGATATCTGGTCGTCTTGTTTGCTTCGACAGGGCGTCGAGGGTTCGCGCGAGATGCTCGCCACCCTGACGGGCAACGATGATCGCAGTGACTCTCGTTTTCATCCTTGCCAGCCTAGGCAGGAGAAGCCAAAAACCCGCCCAATTGGGCGGGCGTGGCTAGGAAACTGCAGGTTTCTAGGAAGTTATGCGCGGCGGCGAAGCTTGCGACGTTCGCGCTCGCTCAGGCCACCCCAGATGCCGAAACGCTCGTCGTTAGAGAGAGCGTATTCGAGGCATTCGCTGCGAACTTCGCAGGAGGTGCAAATCTTCTTCGCGTCGCGAGTGGAGCCACCCTTTTCAGGGAAGAACGACTCAGGGTCAGTCTGTGCACAGAGTGCATCTGCCTGCCATGCGAGGGGGTTGTCGTCAACGTCTACGTTGCGAGATGAAGGGGTTCCTGGAACTCCCAAGCGAACTGGATCAACAAACCAATTCTCTGGAACGCTTGCGCGATACTCCGGTGCCATAAAGAACTCCCACCCCGGGTCTTACGCACGCCACCATGGCGTGTCTAAGTAATTACACCGTTGTCATTCGTTTACGTCAAGTCGAGATTTGAAAACTTTGAAGACGCGCTGGAGACTTTGCGAACAAATAGGGGTTTATCCCCTAGAGAGCTATGAAAAGTTCACCCTCGCCAGCAAAGGAAATTTCGCGTTCTTCCGCGGAAATAAAGGCATTTTGGCCCTGTGAAAGTTCAATCGAAGATTCACTGCCAATAATTGTCACAATTCCTGAGGTACTTGTCACAATTGCGTGTCGAGTGAGAGAAATCTTCTCGGAATCAGCCATTCCGGGGGTCACCACAACATGGGCCAGAGCAAAATCAGGGACATCTGGCACAAATAGGTCAATGCCCGTGCCTGCCGAAGTTGGTTTCAAGATGGGCACTGGCACCACTTTGTCACTGACCACAGAGAGCAGCTCAGGCACATCAACGTGCTTCGAGGTGAGCCCACCACGCAGCACATTGTCACTGGCAGCCATGAGTTCGATACCGAGTCCACGAATATAGGCGTGCATGTTTCCGGCAGGTAGATAGAGCGCTTGGCCCTTGGTCAAGCTCACGCGGTTGAGAAGTAGTGCAACCACAATTCCCGGGTCACCGGGATAATCCTCTGCCAGTTCGATCAAGAGTGCGTCCTTGACCAGCTTGCCTGCGATAGAAATTTCAGCGACCAATTCCGCTGCGTTCTCACCGGTCAGTGCCCAGTCCAAGGCCCACCGAATCGCGCCTTCACCGCGAGTAGAAAGCTGATGGGTGAAGTCGGCGAGCGCTGATGTTGGAGAGCACGCTTGGGCATTTGCTTCAGCGAGGGATTCCAACTCTGCGAGTGTCTGTTCCAGTTCCCTGAAACCACATAGAGCTTCAAAAGTGTCACTCAGTGCATAGATGAGCTCAGGCTTGTGAGCGTCGTCTCGGTAGTTGCGATCTGGTGCATCCAGTGCAATCCCTGCGGCATTCTCTCGGGCATAACCTTCCCGGGCTTGCTCAGGAGAGGGATGTGCCTGAATCGACAGCGGATGCGCTGCTGCAAGGACCTTCAAAAGATAGGGAAGTGGCTGCTCGCCTCGTGATGTGAGGTATTCAGCAATTGTTGTTGCTCCAGCAGCCTCAGTTGAGTCAACAATCTGGGTGGGAGAACTTGGGTGTGTGCCTAACCAGAGTTCTGCTTCTGGCTTTCCACTTGGGGTTGTTCCACGAAGTTCTGCAATGTCAGTCAATGAACCCCAGGCGTAATCTCGCGGGGTGTTCTCGACACGAATCATCACGAGGATTAGCCTATCCACATGACCTTTGAGAAACTGCCTAGCGACTTCTTCAACCTCGAGGCGAGTCTGTCTCCTGTTGAACTCGACAAGTTGATGGAACTGCGCACTTATCTTGAAACTGAGATCAAGCCGGTAATCAATGATCACTGGGACCGGGCGGAGTTCCCCCAGGCACTAGTGAAGGGTCTTGCTGATACGAAATTGATCGGTATGGCATGGCCAGAGACCCAACCTTTTGAGACCACTGCCGTGTTCCGTGGCTGGGTGGCGCTAGAGCTGGCTCGTATTGATGCCAGCGTTGCAACCTATGTAGGTGTGCAGAACGGCCTGGCTATGGGCTCGGTCGGTGTCTGTGGTTCTGAGGAACAACGCGCCTACTGGTTACCCAAGATGCACACCGGAGAAATTGTCGGCTCATTTGGGTTGACCGAACCACTCTCTGGCTCAGACTCAGCTCAGGGTCTGAGAACAACTGCCACTCGAGAGGGTGACGAATGGATTCTCAATGGATCCAAGCGCTGGATTGGTAATGCCACATGGGCAGACATCTGTGTGATCTGGGCAAAGGACACTGCCGATGGTCAAGTGAAGGGATTCATAGTTCCCACCGACACCGACGGTTATGTTGCAACCAAGATTGAAGGCAAGCAGTCGCTGCGAGTTGTGCAGAACGCCGACATTACGTTGACCAATGTTCGTGTTCCAGAATCTCATCGTCTGCAGAATGCCAACAGCTTCGCTGACACCGCAACGGTGCTGCGCTTGACCCGTGCCGAGGTTGCCTGGGCAGCTGTCGGAATTGCTGTGGGTGCCTACGAAGCTGCCCTGGCCTATGCCAAGGAACGCATCCAGTTTGGTAAGCCAATTGCCGCCCACCAGATGGTGCAAGACCTACTGGTGAAGAGCCTGGGTAACATCACCTCGAGTCTGTCCCTCGTTTTGGAAACATCTCGCATGCAGGATGCGGGCAAACTCAAGGATGAGCACGCAGCACTGGCGAAAGCTGTCGCCACCGCCCGCATGCGAGAGTCCGTCGCATGGTGCCGAGAAATACTTGGCGGTAATGGAATCGTGCTTGATTACGATGTGGCCCGCTTCTTTGCTGACGCAGAGGCCATCTACAGCTACGAGGGAACCAGGGAGATGAACACCCTCATTGTGGGTAGGGCCATCACAGGCCACGCCGCATTCGTCTAGCCTTGATACATGCCCGCCAAAGAATATAGAAAAGCGAAGACCGGCCTTGCCGTTGTCACGCTGTTTATGCTCTTTGCCGGCGAAGCTATTCGCAACCTGGTGGGTTGGGAAATCTTCATGGGGCTGGGTGTGCTCATCACCGCGATTTATGTCGTGGTCATCATTCGTTCGCGCCACCTCATTCACTGGCGCAGTATCCCGTTCTGGCTAGCTTTCTTCGCACTATTGGCTGTTGCCTCCGTCACTTGGGCATACTCCCCCGCGAACACGGCGCTGACGCTGTGGCCCTTTATTGAGGTAACTATCGGGGGTGTCGGTATTGCATTGACCCTGCCGTGGAATGACTTCATCAGAGCCTTGGGAACCACGCTGCGCTGGATCTTGGCCGCGTCGTTGGTCTTTGAGCTGTGGGTGAGTGTCTTCATTGGGCATGCGATTTACCCCATCTTTATTGACACAACAGGAGACAAAGTACCTGCGGTGTATCAGTGGAGCCGCAACCTGCTCTTTGAAGGTGGGCCCATTCAGGGTGTGGTGGGTAACCGCAACCAGCTGGGATTTATAGCCGTTATTGCGCTGGTTGTGTTCTCCATCCAGCTTGCTCAAAAGACGGTCTGGCGTAATTGGGGCGTTGTCTGGATTCTTCTTTCCCTGGCAACTATCGGGCTGACCAGATCTGCAACAGATCTCATTGCCCTATTCGCTGTGGCTGCGGTTGCCCTATTCGCTCTGTGGATGCGTGCCCGCCCCGCAACAGGTCGCCGGCCGGTTTACCTCACCATGCTTGCGCTGGGAGCTGCCTGTGCTGTGACTGTTTCACTTGCCCGGGAACAACTTCTTGCCGTGCTGGGCAAAGGTTCAGATCTCACGGGACGAACCGACATCTGGGCAGCAGTGACTGCGCTGGCTGAACAACGTCCCGTTTTCGGTTGGGGTTGGCTGAGCCCCTGGGTGCCGTGGTTAGAGCCCTTCAACAACTTGGCTGTGCGTAACGGAGTGCACTACCTCCAGGCACACAACGTCTGGCTGGACGTCTGGATGCAGCTGGGTTTTGTTGGCGTTATTGCCTTGGCAGTTTCCATGTTTGCACTGCTGGCACGTTCCTGGTTTATCGCCATTGATCGCCCCCAGTGGGACCTGGTCGATACCCGCCCCTACACCGCGGGCTCGCTACTTCCCCTGCTTGTCACCGTCGCCCTGATTGCTCAAAGCTTCGCCGAGAGTCAACTTGTCGTTCAGTCGGGGTGGGCTTTGGTTGTGATCTTGTCGCTGACAGTGATGGTGCCCACCCGCATCACCAAAGCACTCGTCTAGGCACTGACCGTGACCACGACCACACCCATTGCTGAGGCTGCCTACGCCTTCCTCTCCCATGCGCGCTTTGCTCGGGCCATGAGCATTCTGGTTGTTGCAACAGCGCTAGGAACTCATGCTTTGCGTTCCATCACGGGAACGGCGGGGCTCACCGCCATCGTGGTCACAGAACTTGTGCTCTGCACATTGATGCTGATTGCTCGCCGGCGCGTGGTGCGCTGGAATGCATTTCTACCCATTTCACTGGCTGTGTTTTTAGCCTGGTGCGCGATCAGTTACTTCTGGTCGTATTACCCCAAGGCCAGTCTGCCTGGCATAGCGTCTCAGCTCAGCTTTGCTGTGTTGGCGCTTGCCGTTTCTGCCACACGTGACACTATTCAACTCATCCGTGCCGTCGGTGATGTGTTGCGGGTCTTCTTGGCGACATCACTTGCTCTTGAGATCTTTGCCGGTGTTCTCATTGATGGTCCGATCGACTTCTTGGGAATCCGAGGAAACCTGGTCAATGGCGAAGGTATTCAAGGAATCTTTGGTTCTCGCAACTCCTTTATGTTGATCTCCTTGATTGCCCTTGTTACTTTCATCATCGAGTGGCGCACCAAGAGCGTGACCCGGGAGGTTGCTGGCTGGTCGGTCCTGGGAGCAGTTCTCTGTGTTTTCCTCGCAGCTTCCCCGGTGGGCTATGTCACTGCGGTGATTGTGGCACTCATTGCTGCGTTGCTCTTTTCCTTGCGAAAGATGGAACCTGCCGTTCGCCGCGGAACAGAGATTGCTGCAGTCAGTGCTGCTGGCTTAGGGCTGATCATCGCCTGGGCACTGCGCGGAAGCATTCTGGAAGCTCTCAGCAGTTCAGAAGTTCTGCAATACCGACTCTCACTCTGGAGCGAAGAGTTGCGCCTCGCAACGATGAAACCCCTAGAGGGTTGGGGTTGGGTTGGATTGTGGCCTCGAAAGACTCAACCCTTCACCGTGATGAACTCCGGCAGCGGGGACATTCACAATTCCGGCCTCAACATCTATCTCGATGCCTGGCTGCAGGTGGGCATTGTGGGATTGGCACTCTTGCTGATTCTGCTGGGTATCGCCTTTGCCAGAAGCTGGTCTTTGGCAACAACAAAGAAGAGTGAAATCTATCTCTGGTCACCCCTGGTACTCAGCCTGCTCGTGGTTTCTGGCTTGGCCGAGAGCACAGCGTTGACCGAATGGGGTTGGCTCTTTGTCGTTCTCATCGTGGCTCGCAGCTCAGCAGAGCTGAGCTGGCGCCGCGAAAAGAACTAAGAGTTCTTCTTGCCTACGGAGCTGGAGTTTCAGTCGGCTCTGGTGGGTGAATCACGGAGTAGATGTATCCGTGAATTCCTGCGTAGTCAGGGTATTCCGTGTCGACGGGGAAGGGCTCGTAGTAGGGCGTGAGCTCAATATGGTTGATGGGAAGTTCTTTGGTCTTCAGCCCCAAGTCCACAAAGAACCCCAACATTGACTGAGGAATATCGGTCTTCACAACCTGTGTTCCGGCGGCAGCAATCTCTTGGAACTTAGAAAGAACATTTGCAGGATTCATCTGACGAAGCAGTGCTTCTTGGACCTGCTGTTGACGAGACATGCGGTCATAGTCGCCGGTGCCTGACCAGCGTGAACGCATATACATCATGGCGTGGTAGCCATCCATGTGCTGTGGACCAACTTCGATCCACTCTGGAACTTCCTCTTCAGGGGTTTCAGGTTCCGCAATAGCAATACGCTCTTCCACGGTGATGTCCACACCACCGAGTGAATCAATCAGGTTCTGCAGGCCCTGCATATCGATGAGGACGTAGTACTGAATGTCGAGTCCGGTGATGGCTTCGGCAGCATCGCGCATGGCTTCGATACCAGGAGATGAACCTTCAGCTGCTGCGTTGGGGTAGAGATCTGGGTGATCAATCTCTGCTGCCGCATAGACGGTGTTCAAGCATGCCCAGCGAGTGCAGTATTCACCCGTTTCTTGGGTGTACCCATTGGGATAGAGCGAATACATGGGTGAATCTTCGTTGAAAGGAATGGCCTGCAAGTCACGAGGCATTCCAATGATGGTTGCGGCGCCTGACTCAGCATTCACGCTGACTACCTGTGCTGTGTCAGGACGAAGACCTGAGCGGTCTTCACCTGCGTCACCGCCCAGGAGCAAGAAGTTATATTGACCATCTACCGGAGGCTCGCTGGGGCCAGCCACAAAGATCTTGCCCAGCGCATTGTTGAGGCTTCCAGTCAATGTTGCGGCATACGCAGCACCGCCAGAGATAAAGAACATGGCCACTACGGTCACTCCCGCAACCCACCAGCGAGCTCGTGGACCGGTCTTCACAACCTTGACAAGGCGAAGGGTGTCCAGGGTCAAGATGGCCCAGAGAATGGCATAGGCATACAGGGCAATCTGGCCCACAAAAAGCGTGGGTCCCCAAGTTGCCAAGAAGAACACGGCAGTTGGCCACAGCAACCCGATCAGAAGCACCAGCACCAGGAAGCCGAGCAAAACCAGGGTTGCACCCAGGCCTATTTTTCCTAGCCGCTTGTTACCTGCCAGTGCTTGGACTGAGCCAGGAAGCACGAAGTTGAGTACGACCAACCACCAGGCGCGGGTGGTCATGACCTTCTGCGAACTGGTGTCGGGATACCTCAGTGGGCTGGTCTGGCTCATAGCTGAGACTTGAGTGCCTTGTTCTTTTCTTCGACGAGGTCAGCAAGGCCGGAAGCATACGCTTCCACAGCCTTCAGGAGTTCAGGGTTGCTGGTGGCAAGGATCTTCACTGCCAGTAGCGCAGCGTTGGTTGCACCACCGATAGAGACGGTGGCAACGGGAACACCGGCAGGCATCTGCACGATAGAAAGCAAAGAGTCCATGCCGTCAAGCGTTGACAGGGGCACAGGAACGCCCACAACGGGAAGCGGAGTCACGCTGGCCAGCATGCCGGGGAGGTGCGCAGCACCACCGGCACCCGCAATGATTACTTTGAGGCCACGGCCTGCTGCGGCCTTACCAAAGGCAATCATTTTCTCGGGAGTGCGGTGCGCAGAGAGCACCTCAACTTCGAAGGGGATGCCAAAGTCGTTCAAGACGTTGGCGGCCGAACTCATGACCTTCCAGTCAGAGTCAGAGCCCATTACAACGGCGACGAGTGGGTGCGTTTCAGCCATTGTTCAAGGCTAGGGCTCAGACCTGAAAGAAACCTGCTGCGCCACGCGCCTGATAGGCAACCTCGGGCAAATCGTCACCAGAGACATTCACGTGACCAACCTTGCGACCAGGGCGTGGTTCTTTACCGTAGGTGTGGATCTTGGCCGTGGGGTGGTCTGCCATTGCGTGCGGGAAGGGTGTGAGCATGTCTCCCGAGGCAGGGCCACCCAAGATGTTCACCATCACCGTAAACGGTGCAGTCAATCCAGTAGCACCCAGTGGCAGGTCGAGCACAGCGCGTAAGTGCTGTTCGAACTGGCTGGTGGTGCTGCCGTCCTGGGTCCAGTGACCGGAGTTGTGGGGACGCATGGCCAATTCGTTGACCAAGATGCGGTCATCGGTGGTTTCAAAGAGTTCTACTGCCATCACGCCAGTGACCAGAAGTTCTGCCGCAATCTGGGTGGCAATCGAGCCTGCCATGTCCGCAATCTTGCCCTGCGAATGTGGTGCGGGTGCAATGACTTCACTGCAGACGCCATCCGCTTGAATGCTTTCTACGACTGGCCACAGTGCCATCTCGCCACTGGGGCGACGTGCAATCAGCTGCGAGAGTTCCCGGCGGAACTCCACGAATTCTTCAAGCAGAAGTGACTCTCCTGGCTGGAGGATTTCGAGCCAGTCATTGACCTCTGTAGATGAGGTGATGACCCGAACACCCTTGCCGTCATAGCCACCGCGTGCCGTCTTGGCCACAGCACGACCGCCCCACTCAGTGAGGAAGTCGGTGACGTGCTCTGCTGTGGAGGCGTGAGCCCAGCCAGGAACAGGAATGCCCAATTCACCCAGACGTTCCCGCATGCGCAGTTTGTCTTGAGCAAACTCGAGAGCATGGGGGCCAGGTTGCACGGAATACCCACGCTTGATTAGTTCAGAGAGAACATGGGCAGGCACGTGTTCGTGGTCAAAAGTAATGACGTCGCAGCCTTCTGCGAAGGCAAGGACGGTGTCGACGTCGGTGTAGTCGCCAACCATGGTTGCGGCGATCTGTGCAGAGGAACCTTCGTTCTCAGCGAGCACACGGATATCTAGGCCTAGATTTATTGCAGGAGGCACCATCATGCGGGCCAATTGGCCGCCACCTATAACGCCAACTACAGTTGTCAACGGCTCATCTTTCGCGTGGTTGAACGGGTTTGAGAGTGCACTTACGGGGAGAAACATGACCACATCGGAGCGAGTAATCGCAACCGAGTCTTCCCCGAGCCTGTTTACTCGCTTGCGAAGGGGCCTGTTGGGCTACTTCGTCAAGTTTGGACTGGTCGGTTTAGTCGGCTTAGTTGTCGACGTTTCCCTCTTTAATCTACTCTCCCTCTCCGGTCCCGGCTGGTGGTCAGAGCCCCTGGCTGCCAAGTTCATCAGCACCTCGGTGGCCATCATTGTGAACTGGTTGGGCAACCGCTACTGGACTTTCCGGCGCGATAAGCGCTCGGATGTTCTCCGTGAATTGGTTGAGTTTGTCCTGGCCTCAGTTGCCGGCATGCTCGTGACCCTCACCACGCTCTGGTTCACCCACTACGTGCTGGGCTTCACTTCTTTGCTGGCCGACAACATTTCCGCAAACATTATTGGATTAGGTCTGGGCACACTGGTGCGCTTTGCTCTCTATCGCTGGTGGGTTTGGAACGTGAAGCGATGAGCGTTGTCGTCATCATTCCGACCTATAACGAACTTGAGACACTGCCCGAGGCAGTGAAGGCTGTTCGTGGGGCTGTGCCCGACGCCAACATCCTGATCGTGGATGACAACAGCCCCGATGGCACCGGAGCCAAGGCGGACGCCTTGGCCAGTTCCGATCCTTTTGTTCATGTTCTGCACCGCCAAGAAAAGACGGGACTTGGCGATGCCTACCTCGCTGGTTTTGACTGGGCTCTTGAGCATGGGTTCGAGATCATTGTCGAGATGGATGCCGATGGTTCCCACCCGGTTGATCGCCTGGGCGCATTGATTGGTGCTGTCTCAGCCCCCACCGTCCCTGGTGCCCACTACCCCGGTCTCGCTATTGGTTCACGCTGGGTCACAGGCGGTTCAGTTGTGAACTGGCCAGCACGCAGACTGTTCCTCAGCCGCGGAGCAAATACCTATGCCCGCATAACTCTCGGCATTGACGTGAAGGATTCCACCGCAGGGTTCCGCGCCTTCCGCGCGGAAGTACTGCGCGGAATCCACCTCGAGGAAGTGAACTCTCACGGCTATTGCTTCCAGATTGATCTCACCTTGCGAGTGCTGGACGCCGGCTACACCGTGGTGGAATTACCGATTGAGTTCAAGGAACGCGAAACAGGCGAATCCAAGATGAGCAAGAACATTGTGGTTGAAGCGATGAAGTCTGTGACGGCCTGGGGCTGGCAGCGCCGCTTCGGCAAGAAGAAAAGCTCTAACTAGAGATCAATAATCATTCGTCCAGCGCTGGTCATCACGACGCAACTGCGCAGACAGTGGGGTTTGTGAATCAACCAGCTCAGACAATGCTGAAAGCACCAGATTTGCCTTAGGCAAATCAAACAATCTGATGGGTGTCTCTGCTCCAGTGTTGAGCAACAAGTCCCCCGCGCCAAAGACAGCCTGAACGGCATTCTGACGAACCGTCACGTCATGGATGCGACCAAACAGAACTTCTTGTTTGCTTCGGGTCACGATGCCGCGATAAATAATATACGACGAGTGGTGATGATGACCCGATTGCCGAGCCAGGTGACCAACGGGAAAACCCACAGCACAATCAGTAACAGTGCACTCAAGAGCCAGAACACCAGGTTCATCCAGAGCTCGGGGAAACCTTCAGAGAAGAAACCCCAGGCCGTGGCAACCCCAATCAACGCCAAGGTGGGCATGAACAGAATGCGGCCGTGGCGACGCAGTCGCACGACGACGGGTTCTGCTGCTTCCGTGGGCGCTGGCTCATAGGCAACAGTGGGGTTAGACATTAGGTCAATTATTACGGGAGAGCTGGGCTATCGAAGTCAGACCACGCGAAGATGCGTGACATCTCCAGCCGAGACCACCAGTGGCTCAGCACAGTTACTCATTTCCACGACAAGTGAGCCCGTCTCGTTGATTCCGATCGCTGTACCTACCGGGTTGTCTCCGGAGGGGAGTTCAACCCGAACAGACTTGCCCAACGTGCCACAAAGCTCGGTGACCTGATCAAGTAATCCCGAGCTGCGGACGTTCCCTGCAGCAGAGACAAACACTCTCGTGATGCGAGAGAACTCAGTCAGATACGCAGCAAGAACAGCATCAAGCGTGGTCTCTGCACCTTCCAGAGCCAATGAGGTTGCTGTCGGAACAGGAAGATCTGCTTCGGCAAGCGCAATGTTGACACCTGTTCCCACCACAATCGCAGGGCCTTCTGGGGTGACCACAAGTTCGCTCAAGACACCGCAGACTTTCTTGCCATCGATGAGCACATCGTTGGGCCACTTGATGCTGGCCTGCTTGCCTTCGGGTAACACAGTGTTGCAGGCGCGGGTCATAGCCAACCCTGCAAGCAGCCCAAACCATCCCAGTGATTCGGGAGGTAATGGACGTCCAGCAGGAGTCTGTGGTCGAAGCAATACCGAGACAGCGAGTGACGCTCCTGCGGGAGCTGACCAGTCACGTCCTAGGCGTCCCTTACCGGCAACTTGGTTGTCGGTGGCAACCACCGAGAAATCAGGCCAGAGGGCAGTATCTGCTGAGTTCACCGCTGCCACCAGGTGGGTATTGGTGGAGCCCACTTCGTCCAGCCAGAGCAAGCGTGAAGTGAGAGGGGTGCTCAGCGAAAGGTCCATAAGAACAGTTTGGCAGGTGTTTTTTGTAGGGAAGCTCTAACCCTTTTTAGATACCTATGGCAAGTAGAGTGAAAAGCGTGACTGAAAACGCGAAATCTATCGACCCCTTCACTACTGCTGGAAAGCTTGCCGATCTGAAGGCCCGCTACACCGAGGCAGTGATTGACAACGGTGCCAAGGCAGCTGAGAAGCAGCATGCCAAGGGCAAGATGACTGCCCGTGAGCGCATCGAAGAACTTCTTGACCCCGGTTCCTTTGTTGAGTTGGACGAATACGTTCGTCACCGCACCACCGCTTTTGGCATGGACAAGAACCGTCCCTATGGCGACGCTGTCGTGACCGGTACCGGAACTATCCACGGCCGCCAGGTTGCGGTTTACTCCCAGGACTTCACTGTGTTCGGTGGATCGCTCGGTGAAGTAGCCGGCGAAAAAATCATCAAGGTGATGGACCTTGCCCTCAAGACCGGCGTGCCCATCCTTGGCATCTTGGACTCGGGTGGAGCTCGTATTCAAGAGGGTGTTGTTGCCCTGGGTAAGTACGGAGAAATCTTCCGTCGCAACACTGCTGCCTCTGGTGTCATTCCTCAGATCTCCATCATCATGGGCCCTGCTGCTGGTGGAGCTGTCTACTCCCCCGCCCTGACTGACTTCGTCATCATGGTAGACAAGACCAGCCACATGTTTGTGACCGGTCCTGACGTGATCAAGACCGTGACCGGTGAAGAGGTGGGCTTTGAGGAGCTCGGTGGCGCACTGACTCACAACACCGTCTCAGGTGTTTCTCACTACCTCGCAGCCGACGAGAGCGACGCTCTCGACTACGCACGTACCCTGATCGGTTTCCTGCCCGATAACAACATGGCTGAGCTTCCTGTCTATGAGTCCGAAGTTGAACTCGAAATCACCGAGAACGACAAGAAGCTCAACACTCTGATTCCCGACAGCACCAACCAGCCTTACGACGTGCACGAAGTGATTCGTGGCGTGGCAGACAACGGTGACTTCCTCGAAGTGCAGGCACTGTTTGCGCCCAACATCGTGGTGGGCTTCTCCCGAGTGGAGGGTCGCACCGTCGGCATCGTGGCGAACCAGCCTTCCCAGATGGCAGGAACGCTCAACATTGAAGCCGGTGAAAAAGCCTCCCGTTTCGTTCGCTTCTGCGACGCTTTCTCGATTCCTATCCTCACCCTGGTGGACGTTCCTGGTTACCTTCCCGGAACCGACCAGGAATGGGCCGGTGTGATCCGCCGCGGCGCGAAACTGCTCTATGCATACTCCGAAGCAACCGTTCCCCTCGTGACCGTCATCACCCGCAAGGCTTACGGCGGGGCCTACATTGTGATGGGTTCCAAGCAGCTCGGTGCTGACATCAACCTGGCATGGCCTACGGCAGAGATTGCTGTGATGGGTGGCCAGGGTGCCGTCAACATTCTCTACCGCGGTGAAATCAAGAAGGCTGAAGAAGAAGGCGCCGACGTCAATGCCGTGCGCACCAAGCTAGCCAACGAATACACCTACAACGTGGCCAGCCCCTTCCTCGCTGCAGAGCGCGGAGAGCTGGATGGTGTGATCGAGCCAGCACAAACCCGCGTCGCAATCACAAAGGCACTGCGTGCTCTTCGCGGCAAGCGTGCGTCACTGCCTCCCAAGAAGCACGGAAACATCCCCCTGTGACAATCGAGAACGTGCGCTTCCTCACTCAGGGTGTCACCCCTGAGGAGAAAGCTGCTGTGCTCGCCATACTCGATGCGCAGATTGCGGAAGAGTCCGCAATCGAGCATGAGGTTCAGGGCGCAGGCATGAATGCCTGGCAGGTCTCTCAACGCGGGATCCGAGAAGACATCAAGGGTGGCTCGCGCCGCTTTGGCTGGGACTTTGGCAAATAGGCCAGAGAAGTAGCTAGTTTCTGACGAAGCGGGCAACCGCTTCAACGTGGTGAGTGTTCGGGAACATATCGAAGGCACGAAGTTCCTGCAGTTCGTAACCCTTCTCTGCCAGCAGTGCCACGTCGCGCGACAGTGCCACAGGGTCACACGCCACATAGACCAACTGTGCTGGTGAGAGCTCAGCCAAAGAATTCACCACGTCCTTGCCAGCACCTGCACGAGGTGGGTCCAAGACGATGGTGGCCGCAGCAAAGCGAGCTTTCTCAATGGCATTGAGGTCACGACGAACACTGTCGAGGTAACGGTCAACGCGTGACGTCACCGCACGAGCGCCCACCCATTCGGCGAGGTTATCCAATGCGTATTCAGTGGCCATCTCATCGGATTCAACCGAGGTCATGCGCGTAGTCGAACCGAAACGATCACCCACGGCAGCTGAGAACAATCCCACACCGCCATAAAGATCATGGTTTGCAGCACGAGGGTCAAAGAGTGCTTCATCAATAACAGAGCTCACAGCGTCAGAGAGCGTGGCTGCGGCATAACGGTGTACCTGCCAGAAGCCGCGCACGTCCACCTTGAAGGCACGCTTGCCCACCATTTCAGTGATGGGTTCAGGAGCGGGACGTTTCTTGTTCTTCCCTGTGTCCACATTCCCTGCAATGGAACGGGCTGAGTCGCCACTGGGCCCAACAAGGTCAATGAAGTCAATCCCTGGAATGCGTGTGCCAAAGGGAGCAAGCTCAGCAATGCGTGAGGCAGCCAACGGAAGATCCTCAACCTCAATCACGTTGTGGCTGCGCGAGGCATAGGGCCCCACACGACCGTCAGCATCAACATGCAAGCGCACGCGTGTGCGCCAGCCTGTGCCATTGGATTCGTTATCTCCCTCTAGGGCCTCGACCTCCACGCGGCGCTCAATGCGCGCCATACGGGAGAGAGAATCTTCGAGAACGAAAGCTTTGAGGTCGCGCTGAGCCGCGAGCTTGATGTGACCAAACTCGGCACCTCCCGCACGTTGGGCAGGATCGCGGGTCACACTGGCGGCAGACCAGACATGCTCTTGACGATCAGGTGACGCCTTCACAACCTCAACAGTGTCAGCACGCCAAAAGCTTTTCTGCGATGCATCGGTGATGCGCGCAACCACTCGCTCACCGGGAAGTGTGTCTGCAACAAAGATGACACGACCGTCATGACGGGCGACAAAAACACCACCGTGAGCGACATTGGTAATGTCGAGCTCACAGAGTGTGCCCACGAATTCTGCGCCTCGACTGGTGGAAGAATCTCGCTGTGTACTGAGTTGTGCCATGATTCGAGCATTCCATATCTGAAAGGCATATAAGTGCGCTTCTACCTCGCCTCCACTTCCCCTGCACGACTGATGACCCTGCGCAGTTCTGGGATTGAGCCCGTTGTCGTACCCAGCGAGGTAGATGAAGACGCCGCTGTGGCAGCAGCGGAAGCAGCTGCCGGCGGCGCATTAGCACCTGCTGAGATGGTGCAACTCCTTGCGCAAGCTAAGGCTGAAGCAGTTTTGGATTCTTCGATTGACGGACTCGTTCTGGGTGGCGATTCCGCCTTTGTGCTTGATGGTGTGACCTATGGCAAGCCCCATACCCCTGAAGTGGCATTGGAGCGCTGGCAGAAACAACGAGGTCGCACAGGGCAGCTCTACTCAGGTCACTGGATGATTGACCACCGGGGTGGGCAGCTGAACACTGCCGTGGGTGAGGTCACCGTTGCCGAAGTCACGTTCTCCTCGGATATTTCAGATGCAGAGCTCGAGGCTTACATTTCCTCGGGTGAACCGCTCAAGGTTGCTGGTGCGTTCACCATTGATTCACTCGGTGCGGCGTTTATTGACCGTATTGAGGGTGACCCTTCCACCGTGGTCGGGGTCTCTGTTCCTGCACTTCGCCGGATGGCGGGCAATTTAGGCGTGTTCTGGCCTGAACTCTGGAACAAGTAGCTCGTTGTAGGCATCGTCTACGACTCGCGTACTTTTTTGTCGAGGATGCCCAACAGAAGAGCCTCAAGGCTTACTAGGCTGGGGACTATGTCCCGCATTACAAAGGTCCTTATTGCGAACCGTGGCGAGATCGCCGTTCGCATCATTCGAGCAGCACGCGATTACGGAATTGGTTCCGTCGCAGTGTATGCCGACCAAGACATTAACGCTCTTCACGCCAAGCTCGCTGACGAGGCATACGCTCTTAATGGCACCACGAGTGCCGAGACCTACCTCGTGATTGACAAGCTTCTGGCCGTTGCTCGCAAGTCCGGCGCAAACGCTGTTCACCCCGGCTATGGTTTCCTAGCTGAAAACGCTGACTTTGCTCGCAAAGTGCAGGCTGCTGGCCTGATCTGGATTGGCCCCAGCCCCGAAGCTATTGAACAACTCGGCGACAAGGTCTCTGCCCGTCACGTGGCCGAGAAGGTGGGCGCACCGCTAGCCCCCGGAACTATCAACCCCGTTTCTGGTGCTGAAGAAGTCCTCGACTTCGTCGACATCCACGGACTCCCCGTTGCCATCAAGGCAGCATTTGGTGGTGGTGGCCGTGGCCTCAAGGTTGCCCGCAACCGCGAAGAAGTAGCAGAACTCTTTGAGTCGGCAACCCGTGAAGCCATCGCGGCCTTCGGCCGCGGCGAATGCTTCGTGGAGAAGTACCTGGATGAACCACGTCACGTGGAGACCCAGTGCCTTGCTGACGCTCACGGAAACGTTGTTGTTGTCTCCACCCGTGACTGCTCTTTGCAGCGTCGTCACCAGAAGCTGGTTGAAGAAGCTCCTGCACCCTTCCTCACCGAAGCCCAGACCACTGAGCTTTACCGCGCATCGAAGGCAATCCTCAAAGAGGTTGGCTATCTCGGCGCTGGAACTTGTGAATTCTTGATTGGCAAGGACGGCACCGTTTCCTTCCTCGAGGTGAACACCCGCCTACAGGTTGAGCACCCTGTTTCTGAAGAAGTCACGGGCATTGACTTGGTCCGTGAACAGTTCCGCATCGCCGAGGGCGGCGTGCTGGATTATCCAGACCCCGTTGTTACTGGTCACTCGTTCGAATTCCGCATCAATGGTGAAGACGGTGGACGTGGCTTCCTCCCCGCACCAGGTCCCGTTCACGTGTTCCGCGCTCCGGGTGGTTCTGGCGTTCGCGTTGACTCCGGTGTTACCGCAGGTGATGTCATCTCTGGCTCGTTCGACTCGCTTCTGGCCAAGCTCATCGTCACCGGTGCAACCCGTGAAGAAGCTCTCGAGCGTTCACGTCGAGCCCTAGATGAGTTTGAAGTTGCCGGTCTTCCGACCGTGCTTGCCTTCCACCGCAAGATTGTCCGCGACCCTGCCTTTGCTCCTGAGGGTGACAAGCCCTTCTCTATCTACACACGCTGGATTGAGACCGAGTTCGTCAACGACATCGAGCCCTGGAGTGGTGAAGCTGAGGAAACACCGTCACTGGCGAAGCGCCAGCACGTCACCATTGAGGTTGACGACCGCCGGATCGAAGTCTCCCTCCCTGCCAAGCTCCTGCGCGCCAACAATGCAGACCTTGCAACCCAGGGACCTGCTCCCGTGCGCAAGGTTGCGTCCCACGCTGTCGGTGGCGCCGGTGGCGCAACCGTCAAGGCTCCTATGCAGGCAACAGTCGTCAAGATTGCTGTCGAAGAAGGCCAGAAGGTCGTCAAGGGCGATCTGATTCTGGTTCTCGAGGCCATGAAGATGGAACAGCCTGTGGAAGCACACAAGGATGGCGTCATCTCTGGCATCAATACAGAGGTTGGTCAGACAGTTTCTAGCGGTTTCGTCCTCCTCAACATCGACGACGCTGAGTAACCTCTACTTCTGAGCAAACAAGAATCCCCGCTGATATTTCAGCGGGGATTCTTTAATTCTGTTGAGCGTGAGCTACTTCTTCTCAACTGCGTGCAGTGCACGAGCAGCATCCACGATGCTTCCCGCGATGGAGGGGTAGATCGCAAAGCTCTTGGCCACGTCATCTACCGTCAGGCGGTGCTCCACGGCGAGCGCGAGCGGGAAGATCAGCTCCGAGGCACGAGGAGCCACAATCACGCCACCAATCACGGTGCGAGAAGTCGTCGTGGTGATGAGTTTTACAAAACCATCACGAATACCCTGCATCTTGGCGCGAGGGTTCGAAGTCAACGGAAGCTTGAATACTGTTCCGCGGATAATGCCTGCTTCGATCTCTGCTTGGCTCCACCCCACTGAGGCAACCTCGGGCTGAGTGAAGATATTCGCTGCCACGTTGCGCTCATCGAACGGAGTGACCGCGTCACCGAGTGCATGGAAGGCAGCTGTGCGGCCCTGCATCATGGCTACCGAGGCCAAAGGCAACGCTGCAGAACAGTCGCCCACGCCATAGATGTTGGGAACTGAGGAGCGGGCAACACGGTTGACGACAATGCGTCCTGAGTCATCGAGTTCGACGCCGGCGTCTTCAAGTCCGAGACCTGAAGTGTTGGGAATAGAGCCCACAGCAATCAAGCAGTGGCTTCCTTCCACGGTCTTGCCGCCAGCCAAGGTGACCTTAACGCCAGTGTCGGTGCGCTCGACCTTCTCCATGCGTGCCTTGGACATCAGAGTCATGCCGCGGCGGATGAAGACTTCTTCCAAAACGGCAGCGGCATCAGCATCTTCACCAGGAAGCACGGTGTCGCGGCTGGAGACCAGGGTCACCTTGGAACCCAGGGAGGAGTAGGCAGAAGCAAACTCTGCACCGGTCACACCAGAACCCACCACAATCATGTGTTCGGGGAGTTCCGTGAGGTTATAGAGCTGTGTCCACGTCAGAATGCGCTCACCGTCAGGCTTAGCGGTGTCCAGAACACGGGGGCTTGCACCAACAGAAACGATGATGGTGTCTGCCTCGATGCGGTCAAAGTCTGTGCCGTCGGGTCCGGTCGAGGCAATCACAGCGTGATCGCCATCGAGGCGACCGTGTCCTGGAATGAACTTCACGCCAGCTTTTTTGAGTGCCTTCTGCATGTCAGCAGAAGTGTCATGGGCAAGTCCGAGAAGACGCTTGTTCACAGTTGCCAGGTTGATGGCGACCTCAGGCTTGTGTGCTTTTTTGTCATCACCTTCGATGAAGTATTGAACACCCAGCTCTTCAGAGCGTTCCAAGGTGGAGGTGAATTCAGCAGTGGCGATCAGGGTCTTAGAAGGCACTACGTCTGTCAGGACAGCAGAACCACCAATACCGGAACGTTCAATCAGGGTTACTTCTGCTCCGAGCTGGGCTGCTGCCAGTGCTGCTTCGTAGCCACCAGGGCCACCCCCCAAAATTGCAATGCGCTGTTTACGCTCAAACTCAAAAGCCATGCTCTTATTCTGGCACTAGGTGAGCAATAGGCTTGGCTCATGTCGAACGCAGGTGAGTGGGGTTTCAACCCACTGGAAGACCCCTCTCAAGATCCTGCTGAAATAGCCAAGCAGGCCGCTTTTGAAATTGCCGTGGCCACCGGTATTGGTCACCACGACATTGCCTTGACCTTAGGTTCCGGCTGGGGCGCAGTTGTGGACATGATTGGCAAAACCACTGAAGAAATTCCCGCAGAAGAAATCACCGGCTTCAGTGCTTCAGGAGTTCCGGGCCACTTAGGCACTATTCGCAGTGTGATTCTTCCCAGCAATAAGCGCCTGCTTGTTATCGGTGCCCGTACGCACCTGTATGAAGGGCGCGGTGCTCCAGGTTTTGTTCGACGCGTGGTGCACAGCGTTCGCACCGCGGCTGCAGCCGGTGCGAAGACGATGGTGCTCACTCATGGTGCTGGTGGAATTCGCCCTGCCTGGAAACCAGGCACCCCCGTGCTCATCAAGGATCACCTCAACCTGACCGGAACCACCCCCATTGAAGGTGCGGCATTTATCGATATGACCGATATCTACACTCCTGCCCTGCGCCAGATTGCAAAGTCTGTCGATCCTTCGCTGGGCGAAGGGGTCATTGCGCAAGTGCCCGGACCACAATATGAAACTGCAGCAGAAGTCCAGATGCTGCGCGGTCAGGGTGCCGACATGGTCGGAGCTTCTGTCGCTCTCGAAGCTATGGCAGCCCGCCAGTCAGGCATGGATGTGCTGGGACTGACTCTGATTACCAACCAGGCCGCAGGAATTTCCCCCACGCCCCTCTCGCACCGAGAGGTCCTCGAGGCAGGCGCACAGGCTGAACCTCGCGTGAGTGCCCTTCTCGCGAAGATTCTCGAGCAGCTCTAGCTACTTCCGGAGCTATCGAGCGTTCTGCACGGCCTCGATGAAACCGTCTGTGATTGCGTCTGCGAGCGCTTCGCGATCTTCTAAGGGCAAGAACGAGGAAGCTGCCGCGTTCTGCTGGAAGGTTTCCAGGTCAGCCAGTGTGTAGGCAAACGCATCTGCAACCAACCAGAGTTCCTTGCTCAGCGACGTTCCGCTCTGAAGACGGTTGTCGGTGTTCACGGTGACGGTCATACCCAGTTGATAAAGCAAATCGAAGGGGTGATCCATCATGTCCGTGCCCCAGGCAGCAATGGCACCGGTCTGCAGGTTGGAGGAAGGAGAAAGTTCGAGCGCGATACCGCGATCCTTCACCCACTGCGAGAGGAGACCCAAAGATACGAAGGTGGCGTTGGCATCTGAGCCATCAATGCTGATGTCCTCGGCCAAACGAACACCGTGACCCAAGCGCAATGCGCGGCCGTCATAGATGGCGCTTTCGATGCTGGCGATTCCATCTGCTTCACCGGCGTGAATGGTGACAGGGAAGTATTCGCTCGCAAGATAGTCAAATGCTTCCTTGTGAAGGGAAGCGGGGAAACCTAGCTCTGCACCTGCAATATCAAAACCAACTACGCCATTGTCACGGTGGTGCACAGCCAACTGTGCAATCTCAAGACTGCGGTCGGCGTGACGCATCGCAGTAACAAGTTGACCAATACGAATGCTCTTGCCTTGTGCAGCGGCATCTTCGATGCCCTGCTCAATACCCTCTTGAACATATTCCACGACTTGGTCCAGAGTCAGCCCCTTGGTCAGGTGCTGTTCTGGCGCCCAGCGCAGTTCGCCATAGATCACACCATCATGGGCAAGGTCAATCACGGACTCACGTGCCACACGGGTGAGGCCTTCGCGGGTCTGCATCACGGCACAGGTGAGATCAAAGGTCTTGAGGTATTCCACGAGAGAACCAGAGTTGGACTGATCAGCAAACCAGGTGCCTAGTCCTTCAGCATCGAGGACGGGAAGCTCAATGCCTTCTGCTTCAGCCAGCTCAATGATGGTTGCCGGACGCAGGCTGCCGTCGAGGTGGTCGTGCAGTGAAATCTTGGGCAGGGTGCGAAGGTCAACACCGTCGAGGAGGAAGTCAGAAGACATTATGTTCTTTCGAGTTAATTGGGGAGAGATTTAGAGAACGTCGTCGCGGCCTGAGATGCGCAGGGCATCCACCACAGACTTCACCTTCTGCGCATTCGCAGTGGTGGTGACCAGCAGCGCGTCAGCGGTGTCCACGACAACAATGTCTTTCACACCCACCAAAGCAATGGTGCGACCAGTATCCGTGATGAGGATTCCCGAGGACGCATCCGAGAGCACACGAGCACCTTCACCGAGGATGGCAAGGTCCTTTTTATAACCAGAGGAGTGCAGTTTTGCAATGGAGGCGAAGTCTCCGACGTCATCCCAGTCAAATTCTCCCGGAATCACGACAAGCTTGCCGGCAGCAGCAGCGGGTTCAGCCACGGCATAGTCAATGGCGATCTTCTTCAGCGTGGGCCAAATCTTGTCGACGGCAGGACCTCGCTTGGCGTGGTCGTCCCAGACTTCGGCGAGCGCCAGAACGCCCGCGTGGAGTTCGGGCTGTGTTTTTGCCAACTCTTCCAACAGCACGGACGCCTTCGTGATGAACATGCCCGCATTCCAGAGGTAGTCGCCGCTTTCGACGTATTCTTCGGCGGTGTGAGCGTTGGGCTTCTCAACAAAAGAGTCAACCTTGAGCGCCGAAGGTGCACCTGCCAGCTCGGTTTCTTCCGTTGCGTGGATATAGCCAAATCCGATGGCAGGTTCTGTGGGAACGATGCCGATGGTGGCAATAAAGCCAGCGCGGGCTGCTTCAACAGCCTCAGCGACGGCCATGTTGAAGAACCTGGTGCCCTTAATCACGTGGTCAGCGGCGAAGGATCCGATGATGACGCCGGGCTCACGCTTCTCCAGGATGGCGGCTGCTAAACCAATAGCAGCAGAGGAGTCGCGGGGCTCACTTTCCAGTACCACGTTGAGATCTGCGAGTTCGGGGAGCTGTTCTTCCACTGCTGCGCGGTGGGCACGGCCAGTCACAACCATGACGCGCTGTTCGCCAGCGAGGGGCGCTAACCGATCCCAAGTGTCTTTGAGGAGAGAGCTGCCGGAACCAGTGAGGTCGTGCAGGAACTTCGGAGCGTCAGCGCGGGACAAAGGCCAGAGCCGGGAACCTATTCCACCGGCCGGAATAACCGCGTAGAAGTCGCTCAGAGGGGTCGTTAGTCGTGCCATAACACCAGACTACTGGGCGTAAAGTTATGACAAGTTATTGCCCACAACCAAGGAGGGTTGTTCGTGTCAGCTGTCACGGCACCACGCTCAGAAAAGAAGCCCCGTCCGGGCGGCACGCTTTACCGCGGCTACACCGGCATGTGGTCTTGGGTCCTGCACCGTATTACCGGTGTGGCCATCTTCTTCTTCCTGCTCGTCCACATTCTCGACACCGCACTCGTGCGTGTGAGCCCTGAGGCTTACAACGCCATCATGAGCACCTACAAGAACCCCATCATGGGTTTGGGTGAGCTCGTGCTTGTCGGAGCAATCATCTTCCACGCACTCAACGGTCTGCGCATCATCCTGGTGGACTTCTGGAGCAAGGGCGTCAAGTACCAGCGCTACATGTTCTGGGTTGTACTGGGCGTCTGGGTAGTACTGATGGCTGGATTCACTCCTCGCCACCTCATGAACGTCTTTAGCGAAGGGCACTAATCATGTCGACTATTGCTGAACCACGCTCCCCCTACGCACGCACCCCCCGTTCCGGTACCAACTGGGAAAAGTGGGGCTGGATGTACATGCGCGCCTCCGGCGTTGTGCTCGTCATCCTCATTTTTGGTCACCTCTTCGTCAACCTCATGGTCGGCGAAGGTGTGAAAGCTATTGACTTCGCCTTCGTCGCCGGTAAGTGGGCGACTCCGTTCTGGCAGTACTGGGATCTCGCCATGCTGTGGCTGGCTCTCATCCACGGCGCCAACGGTATGCGCACCATTGTGAACGACTACTCCAGCTCTGTTGTCTTGGGCAAGGTTCTGCGCGGAGCAATTTATGCTTCTGCAGCAATCCTGATTGTCCTGGGCACGCTGGTGATCTTCACGTTCGATCCCTGCCCTTCGGTCAGCCCAGAGCAGCTCGGTTTGCTGCCCTCGTTCTGCCCACCCCAGTAATTCTTTAGATCACCCTTAACTACGGAGTATCCCTCGTGGCAACCAAGAGCAACGAAACCTACGAAGAGACCAAGCTCATCGACGGCGTTTACTACCACCAGCACGATGTTGTCATCGTGGGTGCTGGTGGCGCAGGTATGCGTGCAGCGATCGAAGCTGGCCCCAACGCCCGCACCGCTGTAATCAGCAAGCTCTACCCCACACGCTCGCACACCGGTGCAGCACAGGGCGGTATGGCTGCAGCGCTGGCCAACGTGGAAGAGGACAGCTGGGAATGGCACACCTTCGACACCGTCAAGGGTGGCGACTACCTGGTTGACCAGGATGCCGCGGAGATTCTGGCCAAGGAAGCTATCGACGCGGTCATTGACCTCGAGAACATGGGGCTTCCCTTCAACAGAACTCCCGATGGCAAGATTGACCAGCGTCGTTTCGGTGGCCACACTCGTGACCACGGTAAGGCACCTGTTCGACGCTCCTGCTACGCAGCAGACCGCACCGGTCACATGATTCTGCAGACCCTGTTCCAGAACTGCGTGAAGCTCGGTATCGAGTTCTATAACGAGTTCTATGTTCTTGACCTCGTCATGGTTGACGTCAAGGGCAAGCAGGTTCCTGCTGGCGTTGTTGCGTACGAACTCGCAACTGGCGACCTGCACGTATTCCAGGGAAAGTCGATCGTCTTCGCAACCGGTGGTTTCGGCAAGATATACAAGACCACCTCCAACGCACATACTCTTACCGGTGACGGCGTGGGCATCATCTGGCGCAAGGGTATTCCTCTTGAGGACATGGAGTTCTTCCAGTTCCACCCCACCGGCCTTGCCGGCCTTGGCATTCTCTTGACTGAGGGTGCACGTGGTGAAGGTGCCATCTTGCGTAATGCTTCTGGTGAGCGCTTCATGGAACGCTATGCCCCCACCATCAAGGACCTCGCACCTCGTGACATCGTCTCGCGCTGCATGGTTCAGGAAGTCGCCGAAGGCCGCGGTGCTGGCCCCAACAAGGACTACGTCCTCTTGGACTGCACCCACCTGGGCGCTGAGGTTCTGGAAACCAAGCTTCCAGACATCACCGAGTTCGCTCGTACCTACTTGGGTGTTGACCCCGTGTACGAACCCGTACCCGTGATGCCGACCGCTCACTACGCCATGGGTGGTATCCCCACCAACATCAAGGCAGAGGTTCTCTCGGACAACAAGACTGTTATCCCTGGTCTCTACGCTGCTGGTGAGTGTGCGTGTGTTTCTGTTCACGGTTCGAACCGTTTGGGCACCAACTCACTGCTGGACATCAACGTGTTCGGTAAGCGCGCAGGCCGCTACGCAGTGGAATACGCCAAGACAGCTCAGTTCGTGCCACTGCCCAAGGACCCTGCTGGTCCTATCCGCGACATGATCGAATCCATCCGCAACGCCACAGGCACCGAGCGCGTTCCAGCACTTCGTAAGGAACTGCAGGAAGAGATGGACAAGAACGCACAGGTCTTCCGTACCGAAGACTCCCTCAAGTCGGTCACCAAGACCATTGAGAAGCTGCGTGACGAATACAAGCACATCTCAATCCACGACAAGGGAAAGCGTTACAACACTGACCTTCTCGAAGCTGTTGAGCTGGGCTTCCTGCTTGACCTTGCAGAGGTTGTTGTCTACTCGGCTCGTAACCGTAAGGAAAGCCGTGGCGGACACATGCGCGATGACTTCCCCGATCGCGATGACAAGAAGTTTATGAAGCACACGATGGCATACCTCACCGGTGATGCCACCAGTGATGACGCTGGCGACCACATCAAGATTGATTGGAAGCCCGTCGTTATTACCAACTACCAGCCCATGGAGAGGAAGTACTAAGAATGGCTACCGCAGTCGCTACACAGGCAGCCGTACCCGAGGTACAGGCTTTCACCATCACGCTGATTATTCGTCGCTTCCTTCCTGAGGTTGATGAAGAAGCTCGTTGGGAATCATTCGACGTTGAGGTCTACTCAACCGACCGTATTCTTGACGCACTGCACCGCATCAAGTGGGACCAGGATGGTTCGCTCTCCTTCCGTCGCTCTTGTGCTCACGGTATTTGTGGTTCTGACGCTATGCGCATTAACGGTCGCAACCGTCTGGCTTGCAAGACCTTGATCAAGGACCTCGACATCTCGCAGCCCATCTACGTTGAAGCCATCAAGGGTCTCCACCTTGAAAAGGACCTCATCGTGGACATGGAGCCTTTCTTCGCTTCCTACCGCGAGATTCAGCCATTCCTTATTGCGAACTCCAAGCCCAAAGCAGGCAAGGAACGTCTGCAGAGCATTGAGGACCGCGCACGATTCGATGACACAACCAAATGCATCTTGTGTGCAGCGTGCACCACAAGCTGCCCCGTGTTCTGGACTGACGGCCAGTACTTCGGTCCTGCCGCCATCGTGAACGCTCACCGCTTCATCTTTGACTCTCGTGATGACGCAGGCGATGTTCGCCTCGACATCCTGAACGACAAAGAGGGCGTGTGGCGCTGCCGCACCACCTTCAACTGCACCGATGCATGCCCCCGTGGCATCCAGGTCACTCAGGCTATTGCCGATGTGAAGCAGGCTGTTCTGCGTGGACGTGCATAAGCACTAGCAACTTACAAAAAAGACCCGGCCCTTTGAGGAAGGCCGGGTCTTTTGTAGTTCCGCAGGTCGTCTCCCCTGCAGAAGCTCTTACTCGCTGCCGAGCTTGCGTGCGTCTGCTGCAGTGCGACCATTGAGCGCACGAGCTGCACGAGCCTTGGCTTCGTCGAGTGTGACAGTAAGTAGTGCGGCACGAACCTCTGCAAGTGCGGCAGGAGTCATGCTCAAAGTGGTGACACCGAGACCAACAAGCACAATGGCCAGGTTGGGATCAGCTGCTGCTTCACCGCACACTCCCACTGGCTTGCCTGCAGCAACACCAGCATCACCAAGCTGCTTAATCAAGCGCAGGACGGCAGGGTGCCAAGGGTCTTGGTAGGAGCCAACGGTGCCGAGCATGCGGTCAGCTGCCATGGTGTACTGAGTGAGGTCGTTGGTTCCAATGCTGACAAAGTCAGCGGTTTCAAGAACCTGGTCTGCGACCAGTGCCAATGAGGGAACCTCGGCCATGACCCCGGGGACACGCAGGCCTAGTTCGCGGCACAGGCCAACAAAGTAGTCCGTCTCTTCTGCGTCAGCAACCATGGGTGCCATCACCCAGAGGTCAGCTTCGGTCTTGTTCTGAGCATTGACCAGCGCAGTGAGCTGATCGCGCAGGATGTTCTCCTTGACGCGCAGGGCACGGATACCGCGAAGACCCAGTGCAGGGTTTTCTTCGTGTGCATTGTTCAAGAAGGCCAGTGGCTTGTCTGCCCCGGCATCGAGGGCGCGAACGACAACCTTCTTGCCGGGGAATGCTTCGAGAAGTTCAACGTATTGAACTTCCTGCTCGGCAACGGTTGGTGCAGTCGCAGAATCGAGGAAGAGGAACTCGGTGCGGAACAAGCCCACCCCTTCAGCGCCAAGAGCAACAGCACCGGCTGCTTCTTTAGGTGAGCCAAGGTTAGCTAGCAAAGGAACTTTGTGGCCATCCTTCAATGCACCATCCGTAATGGGGGCGTTAGATGCTTCGAGCCACTCTGCACGCTTCACCAGTGCGGCATCAACATCGGCCTGCGAGATTCCTGCGGTTACCGTGGAGGTGGCTGCATTGACCACGACAAGAGTGTCATCGGTCAATGACTCTGCCCCGGCACCCACACCCACGATGGCGGGGATGGACTTAGCTCTGGCCAAGATGGCGGTGTGAGAAGTGGGACCACCGTCGCGGGTGACGAGGGCAAACACCTTTGTGAAGTCCAGAAGTGCTGTGTCAGCTGGTGCAAGATCGTGCGCGACAAGAATAAAAGGCTCATCTGACTCGGGAACACCCGGAGCAGGAACTCCGCGCAGGTGAGCAATCACACGCTGAGCCACGTCTGCCAGGTCAGCAGCACGCTCCCCCATGTATCCACCCATGCCCTCGAGCATCTTCTGGAATGAGGAGAAAGCATCGAAGACGGCACGCTCTGCGGTCTTGCCTGCGTCAATGCGCTTGGCAATATCTTTGGCAAGCGCCGGGTCGCCTGCCATCAGAGCCTGGGCATCGAGAACATCCTTGGCTTCGCCACCGGCTTTCACACCGCGTTCACGCAACCATTCACCCACGGCAGCTAAAGAAACTTTGGCGGCAGCAATCTCAGTTTCTGCATCAGCAGTGCGCTCTGTATCTACGGGCTCTGCCAGGGGCTCAGGCATGCGCTTGACGGGGCCAGCTGCGATTCCGCGGCCTACGCCGATGCCAGTGAGCTCCATTGCTGCTCCTTATAGTGAGGGAGAAAATTGCTGTGAAATTTGTGGGTACACGTTTCAAACGGGCACAAACACTAACTTTACCCCCCTTTTATGTTGACAAACAAGTGGAATCGGGAGTAAAAAAAGACAAACAAACATTTTTACGTCATAATGTTTGAAGCAACTCACCGCTAGACAATGGAGTCCCATGTACGCACCTGAACGCCACCAGGCCATCCTGGCCAAGGCGCGTCATCAGGGTCGCGTGGAAGTTCGCTCCCTCGCCGAAGAACTCGATGTCACTCCCGAGACCATTCGTCGCGATCTCACTGCGCTCGAACGTCGCGGTTTATTACAGCGTGCACACGGTGGCGCTATTCCTCTTGACCGCCTCAGCGTTGAACCAGATGTTTCATATCGCGAAGGCATGCTCTCGGCAGAGAAAGAGCGCATTGCTCGTATGGCTCTGTCCGAAGTTCCCAACGGTGGCTCGATCATCATCGACGCCGGAACAACCACAGCCCGCTTAGCTGCATTGCTTCCTCAAAACATTGACCTCACCGTCGTCACCAACTCGATTCCTATCGCAGCTGAATTGGCAACACGCTCCAACATTCAGTTGC
This sequence comes from Actinomycetota bacterium, assembly GCA_041178865.1. GTDB lineage: Bacteria > Actinomycetota > Actinomycetes > Actinomycetales > Microbacteriaceae > Aurantimicrobium. Next base: position 30,023 of record JBEGUL010000071.1, read on the forward strand.
ACTTACTTGGTGGCCACGTTCGTCCCCTCACCCTGGCCATGGTTGGCTCGTGGCCTGAAGATGCTCTGCGTTCACTCTCTGTCGATGTGGCATTCCTAGGAATCAACGGTTTGACCCCAGAACGTGGACTGACCACGCCCGACCTCGAAGAAGCACGAATCAAGACGGCATTTGTTGATGCAGCTCGTCGCACCGTTGTCCTGGCAGACCACACCAAGTTTGGCCGCGAAGACTTTGGTCACGTTGCCCCGCTGAGCCGGATTGACACCGTCATCACCGATGATGCCATCGATAACGAGCACCTGCTCGAAATCGAAATGGCTGGACCTGATGTGGTGGTCGCATGATCATCACACTGACCGCTAACCCCAGCGTGGACCTCACCCTGGAATTGGACACCTTTACTACTGGTGAAGTGAACCGTTCAACAGGTAAGCACAAGGACCCTGCCGGCAAGGGAATCAACGTTTCTCGTGCCCTGCACAAGAACAGCGTCAGCACCGCAGCGATCTTCCCCTCTGATGTGACCGTGGGTAGCTGGATTGAGTCTGCTCTCAGTGAGGTGGGTATCCCCACCGTGACAACTCGTATCACCGACGAGGTTCGTCAGAACATCACCATCGTGGATGCCCACGGGGACACCACCAAGATCAACGAAGCAGGACCACAGCTCACCGAAGCCGAGAGCGCTTCACTGCTCGCTCAGATTGCGGGAGTGCTCGAAACTTCTCCCCGTTGGCTGGTGGCTGCAGGAAGCCTGCCCCGAGGTTTGGACGGCTCGTTCTATGTTGCCCTCGGCAAGCTCGCCCACGAGCATGGTGTGCGCTTCGCCATCGACACTTCTGGTGGTGCACTAGCTGCAGTTGCCCACTCTGGCGTTGCGGATTTGATGAAGCCCAACCACGAAGAGTTGGAAGAACTTGCTGGTCGTGAACTGCCCACCGTCGGTGACGTGGTGGAGTTTGCTCAGAGTCTTCTGGGGAACCCTCAAGCAGCCATTGTGGTGAGCCTGGGCGAGAACGGCGCCCTGCTGGTCAATAGCCGCGGCAGCATGTGGGCTGGACATGACCCTGTTACCCCAGACAGCACTGTAGGTGCTGGAGATAGCACGATGGCTGGATACCTCAGTGCAGACGTGAGACTGTCTGAAGATATTTCAGGCCACGTAGACGGCGACATTGCGCGGATTTCGAACGCTGTAGCCTGGGGCGCGGCTGCCGTGCAACTGCCAGCAACCACCGTGCCAGGACCAAAAGACATTACTATTACGGCAGTTCACACTGTCACCAACCCCAGTTTCACCACCGCCATTAAGGAGCTCCACGTATGACTGACGCAACCGCAGCACTTACTACCGAAGACATCGTCATCGTTGGTCTGGTTGCTGAAACCAAGGAAGACGCAACTCGCCAGCTAGCCGTCAAGCTCGCTAACGATGGTCGCGTTACCGACCTCGACGGCTTCCTCGCCGATGTCCGTGCACGTGAAGAGCAGATGGCAACCGGTCTCCCCGGTGGCATTGGTATCCCCCACGCACGTTCCGCACACGTCACCGTTCCTTCGGTTGCTGTGGCAACCAGCGTTGACGGCGTGAACTTCGGTGCCGCTGATGGCCCCGCACACCTCATCTTCTTGATCGCTGCACCAGATGGTGCAGATGACAAGCACCTTCACATCCTCGCTGCCCTTGCCCGCAAGCTCGTGCACGAAGACTTCCGCCAGTCCCTGCGCGACGCCAACTCTGGTGCCGAGATCGCAGCAATCATCACACGAGAGGTACAGTCCTAATGACCAAGATCGTCGCCGTAACATCCTGCATCACCGGTATCGCCCACACCTACATGGCAGCTGAGGCTCTCGAGCAGGCAGCTAAGAAGGCTGGCTACGAGATCACCGTCGAGACCCAGGGGTCTGCAGGTTCCTCCCCCATGAAGCAGTCAACAATCGACGCTGCTGACGTGGTAATTTTCGCAACCGACCTCGAGGTCAAGGACCGCTCTCGCTTTGCAGGAAAGCCTTTCCTGCAGATCGGTGTCAGCAAGGCTCTTGCTGACGCAGAGAACGTTGTTGCAAAAGCTGTGAGCTCTATCGCCACTCTTCCAAAGGATGGCGGAACTGCTCCCAAGGCTGCGGCACCCGCTGCAGCTTCAAAGCCCGCCGGCGACACAGGTGAGAAGAAGGGCTTCTTTGCCCGCCTTTTCAGCTAATCACGACGTAGCTTTTTCCATAGAGTTCTTGCTGAGACGGCAAGATCTGTAACACCAAACAAAATGCAATGAGGCATTGGAGGCCACAATTGTCTAACAACACAGGAACAGGAACCCGCATTCGCCAATGGCTAATGACCGGTGTTTCCTACATGATCCCCTTCGTGGCGGCCGGCGGTATCCTTATCGCTCTGTCGTTCATGATCGGTGGTTATGACATCGTTTACCAAGACCAGGCTGAGTTCCTGGCTAAGGGCTTCAACCCTCTAGCCGCTCACGACTGGGCTTATGTCATGTTCGCCGTAGGTGCTGCTACCTTCGGTTTCCTCGTACCAGTCCTTTCGGGCTTCATCGCTTACGCGATTGCTGACCGTCCCGGTCTGGCTCCCGGATTCGTTGGTGGTGCCATTGCTGGTACCGTTGGCGCCGGATTCCTCGGTGGTCTTATCACCGGTTTCCTCGGTGGTTTCGTAGCTCTGTGGCTCAGCCGCATCAAGCTCCCCAACTGGCTGCGTCCGCTCATGCCAGTTGTTGTGATCCCACTGATCGCAACCTTCATCACCGCAGGTCTGATGCTCGTCGTCCTCGGAGGTCCTCTCAAGGCCCTCATGACCGCTCTCAACGACTGGTTGACCGGTCTCTCCGGTGGAAGCCTCATTGGTCTTGGTGTAATCCTCGGCCTCATGATGGCATTCGACATGGGTGGTCCTGTCAACAAGGTTGCTTACACCTTCGCAGCTGCTGGTCTCACTGAGGCTGGTACTTCGGCAGATGCAAACGACCCTCGTTTCGTCATCATGGCAATCGTCATGGCTGCAGGTATGACTCCTCCTCTGGGTCTCGCACTCGCGACCGTTCTTCGCAAGAAGATGTTCTCGAACGCTGAGCGTCAGAACGGTAAGGCTGCCTGGTTGCTCGGTGCATCCTTCATCACTGAAGGTGCTATCCCCTTCGCTGCTGCTGACCCACTGCGCGTGATCCCTTCGATCATGATCGGTTCGGGTGTATCTGGTGCTCTCGTTGCAGCCTTTGGTTGCACCCTGCGCGCACCTCACGGTGGCCTCTGGGTATTCGGCCTCGTGGGCAACTGGCCCATGTACCTGGTTGCAGTTGCAATCGGTACGGTCGTAACCGCACTCCTCGTTATCGTCGCAAAGAACATCAAGCCTGGTGTCTCCGACGAAGCACTGGAGGAAGCAGTTGCCTAAAGCTCAGAGAACCGTCACTGTTGGTTCGCGCGTTGGACTTCACGCTCGTCCAGCCAGCACTTTTGTGCAGGCTGTAGGAGCTACCGGTCACGACGTCACGATTACTAAGACCAGTGGTGACAATGCAGATGGTGCAAGCATCCTCTCGGTGCTCGCTCTCGCTGTCGGACACGGAGAAGAACTCGTGCTCGACGTTGAAGGCGACAACGCTGAGGCTGTTGCAGACGAGCTGGCTAGCCTGCTCACATCTGACCTCGACGCTGACTAACAGTTAGCAGGGCTCTTTGGCCCGTGGGTTCCGAAAGGAATCCACGGGCCTTTCCCTTTAAGCTGGCAAGTATGAAGAAGACACTGGCCTGGGCAAAAACCCTGCTGCCCTACCGTGTCTATAAGTCCTATAGCGCAGCAGGCGGCAACCTGCTGGCGGCAGGAATGTCTTTCCAGGCGGTCTTCGCAACCTTCGCTGCTGTCTGGGTGGGATTTAGCTTGACCGGCCTCTTCCTCTCGCACAGACCCGAGATTCGCCGTGCAGTCATTGCATTTATCAACGCACAAGTTCCCGACCTGATTCGAACGGGTGGTGCGATTGATCCCAAGACCCTCGAGTCCATGACGAGTTTTGGCTGGACCGGCGGCTTGGCAGTGGTGGTCGTGCTGTACACCGCCATTAATTGGTTGAACTATGTCCGCACCGCCGTGCGCACAATCTTTCACCTGCCCCAGTCCAGCGTGAATTACATGCTGCTCAAGGTCTATGACCTAGTCCTGGCATTGATCTATGTCATCTTTGTTTTGCTCAGTGCCACAGCAACGGTGGGAGTGACAAAACTTTCAGATGCAATCTTCCCTCAGTTGGGTTTTATAGACAGCACCGGTATTGGTGAAGTGGCATTCCAAATCATTGGCCTCGGTGTGGTCTTCATCTTCGACACCATCGTGCTTGCGGCGATCATCAGAATTCTGAGTGGTGTCCCTATCCCTTGGCGCATCTTGCGCAATGGAACCCTCTTGGGTGGACTGGCACTGATGCTGCTCAAGGTTGCGGGCACCTATGTGCTGACACGTCCGGAAAGTAACCCCCTACTGGCCAGCTTCACGGTGTTCATTGGTTTGCTGATCTACTTCAACTTTGCTTCCCGGATTTACTTGTTTGCTACCAGCTGGGTTGCCGTGAGTATGAAAGATTCTCACGTGGTGATGAAAGACTTCGGCTGGGTCGTGCCCCACCGCCACGAGAAGAAGTAGCCCGTAGAATTAGGGCATGTCAGTCCGCATTGCCACCGTCAACGTCAATGGTGTTCGCGCCGCCTTCCGCAAAGGAATGGGCGACTGGCTGAACACTCGTGGCATCGACATTCTTGCACTGCAAGAGGTGCGTGCGTCAACTGAGGACCTCGAAGAACTTCTGGGTCCTGACTGGAACATCCTGCACGATGCCGCCACAGCCAAGGGCCGTGCCGGGGTTGCCTTGGCAAGCCGGAGCTCTGCAGAGATTCACCGCGTGAGCTTGGGTTCAGACGAATTCGACACCGCTGGCCGCTGGCTTGAGGCTGACTACAAGATTGGCGACAAAATCCTCACTGTCGTGAGCACGTATGTGCACTCGGGTGAAGTCGATACGCCCAAGCAGGTGGAAAAGTTCAAGTTCCTTGAGGCCATGCAGGTTCGTCTGCCTGAGCTTGCCCAGCACAGCGATTACGCCCTCGTGGTGGGTGACCTGAACGTGGGTCACACTGAGCTCGATATCAAGAACTGGAAGGGCAATGTCAAGCGTGCTGGCTTCCTGCCCCAGGAACGTGCCTACTTTGACCGCTTCATGGGTGCTGCCGGCGAAACTGTCACCGGAGCAGATGGTTCGACCGGTCAAGGTCTCGGCTGGGTTGATGTCGGACGCGAAGCAACTGGTCCTGTGCCCGGTCCCTACACCTGGTGGTCCTGGCGTGGCCAAGCCTTCGATAATGATGCCGGCTGGCGCATTGATTACCAGCTCGCAACACCTGCCCTGGCAGCAGTTGCCTCCAACTACACCGTCGACCGTGCAGATGCTTATAACACTCGCTGGTCTGACCACACCCCCGTCGTTGTCGACTACAACCTCTAGGACTTCACATGACTAAGCCCGTCATCCTTTCCGGCATGCAGCCTTCCAGTGATTCACTTCACCTGGGAAACTACATTGGTGCCCTCGGCAACTGGGTCACTATGCAAGACGAGTTCGAAGCCTTCTACTGCGTGGTTGATCTGCACGCCATCACAGTTCCGCAAGAACCCAGAGAACTGCGTGAGCGCACGCGCTCCACCGCTGCGCAATACATTGCTGCCGGCATTGATACCGACAAGTCGACCTTGTTTATCCAGTCCCACGTTCAGGCCCACGCCCAGATTGCCTGGGTATTGAACACCATCACCGGTTTCGGCGAAGCAAGCCGAATGACCCAGTTCAAGGACAAGTCTTCTAAGCAGGGAGCTGATGCAGCTTCTGTTGGCCTGTTCACCTACCCGATCTTGATGGCAGCAGACATCCTGGCCTACCAAGCAAATGTTGTTCCGGTTGGAGAAGACCAACGCCAACACCTCGAGCTCACCCGTGACCTGGCCATGCGTTTCAACTCGCGCTTTGGTGAGACCTTCACCGTTCCTGAGCCCCACATCTTGAAAGAAACTGCCAAGATCTTCGACCTACAGAACCCCACGGCAAAGATGTCGAAGTCAGCCGAAACCGAAGCAGGTCTCCTCAAGATCATGGATGACCCTGCCGTCACCGCCAAGAAGGTCATGCGCGCCGTCACCGATGCCGACGGCGAGATTCGTTTCGACCGGGAAAACAAGCCCGGCGTTGCCAACCTGCTCACCATTTTCTCGGTGCTTTCCGGACGCAGTGTGGATGACGTGGTCAACGAATATGCCGGTAGTGGCTATGGTGGGCTCAAAAAGGACCTTGCTGAGCAAGTCACCGCGAGCTTCACTCCTATTCGCGAGCGCACCAATGAACTGCTCTCAGACCCCGCAGAGTTAGATCGTTTGCTCGGAGCTGGCGCAGACCGCGCTTCCGAAGTAGCAGATGCCACCTTGGCCAGGGTTTATGACGCAATTGGGCTTCTTCCCCGCCACCACGGGTAACCAGGCGATAGGACGCTCTCAGCGAATCCACAGCCCCCGATATCGCAGGGAATAAACCCAGCAGGTAGACTGTTTTCTAGAGCAACGCGCTTCGGGGTCAGTGAAAATCTGAGCCGGCGGTTAAAGTCCGCGACCCTCATGCAAAGGCCCTCCGGCCAGAGGATGAGGTTGACCTGGTGAAACTCCAGGACCGACGGTTAAAGTCCGGATGAGAGAACGCGCGCGGCAGGGTATTTAACGTCCCCTGTCGAGTTCGGTTGTCCCTATGGCACCCGTCTACCCGAAGCACGCCTCCCCACACGAGAGCACCGGTAGATGAGCCACACAACACCTTCGCAAGGCTATGAGCCTGCGATGCGTCGTGCCCTCGCGCTGGCTGCCAATGGCCCCAGTACGGGTGTAAATCCTCAGGTGGGTTGCGTGGTGCTTGACTCTGCCGGCACCATCATCGCCGAGGGGTGGCACCGGGGTGCGGGTACTGCTCACGCCGAAGTTGATGCGCTAAGTCAGCTCACCCCCGAACAAGCTCAAGGTTCCACTTTTGTGGTGACCCTCGAACCCTGCAATCACACAGGTCGCACTGGTCCGTGTGCCCAGGCATTAGTTGAGGCTGGAGTGGGAACTGTTGTCTATGCAGCCACGGATCCAGGCCACGCTTCCTCTGGTGGTGCCCAACGTCTGCAAGATGCTGGCATTGAAGTCATCTCTGGAGTTCTCGAAGACGACGTTGAAGAACTTCTTGAAGAGTGGATGCTGGCGGCACGCCAGCACCGCCCCCATGTCACCGTGAAGTGGGCGGCAAGCCTCGACGGCCGAGCTGCTGCACACGATGGCACCAGTCAGTGGATTTCTGGCCCCGAGTCACGTGTTCGTGTTCACGAACAGCGCGCAGCAGCAGATGCGATTGTGGTGGGCACCGGAACGGTGCTCGCTGACAATCCTTCGCTCACTGCTCGCACACCCGAGGGTGACCTCCACGAGCACCAGCCCGTGCCGGTAATTATTGGACAGCGCAATGTCCCCGGAGATGCTCTGGTTCACCAACACCCCCTGGAGCCTCTGATTATTGGTCACAATGATCTTCACGCTGCCTTGAGTGAAATGTATGACATCGGCATCCGTTCGGTATTTGTGGAAGGTGGCCCAACTCTGGCCAGCGCCTTCATTGCCTCTGGTCTGGTTGACCGCCTCTACATCTACCTCGCACCCGTGTTGTTGGGCGGAGACAAGGTTGCCCTGGGCGATCTGGGCGTCAGCACACTTTCCGAACGCATTGACCTCGAGATCTCCTCTGTCGAAAACCTCGGCACAGACATTTTTATTACCGCCAAGCCAACCCGGAAGGACGCGTAATGTTTACCGGCCTCATTGAAGAACGCGGTGTCATCACCGCTATTGAGCAGCAGCCTGATGCTGTGCGACTGACTGTGTCAGGAAACACAGCTCTGCAGGGTGCCCAGCAGGGCGACTCCATAGCTGTGAGCGGGGTGTGCTTGACCGTGGTTGAGCACGACGCCACTTCGTTTACGGCTGATGTGATGGAGCAGACCCTAGCCATGTCCACCATGCGTCATGCTGCAGTGGGCCTTCCGGTGAACCTGGAACGCGCTGCCGAACTGGGCAGTCGCCTAGGTGGTCACATCGTCCAGGGACATGTTGATGGCACTGCAGAAGTTCTTTCCATTACCCCCAGCGAAGACTGGACTGTCATCCGCTTTGGACTCAGCCGTGAGCTTGCTCCTTTGCTCGTAGACAAGGGTTCCATCACAGTAGATGGCGTCTCGCTCACAGTCAGCACCATTAGTGCTCCCGCAGAACCCTCACAGTGGTTTGAAGTCTCTTTGATTCCCGAAACCCTCTCCGTGACCACCCTCGGCCTGCGTGCCGTGGGAGACCAGGTCAATCTCGAAACCGACATTATTGCCCGACAGGTCGCACGCATGCTGGCCTTCCTTCCCCAACAGAACGCAGGTGCCTAACATGGCTCTTACTCCTATCCCCGAAGTGCTGGAAGCGCTCAAGGCTGGACGCATCGTGCTGGTAGCCGATGACGAAGGTCGCGAAAACGAAGGCGATGCCATCGTGGCCGCCGAGTTTGCCACCAAAGAGACCATGGCATGGATTGTGAAGCACTCCTCCGGTTTGGTGTGTGCACCAATGCCACGCGACGTGGCAGACCGCCTCAACCTGCCCATCATGGTCGAGCGCAGCCAAGATACTCGCACCACCGCCTACACAATCTCCGTAGATGCCGCCGAAGGCGTCACCACGGGAATTAGTGCCAGTGACCGTGCCCGCACCGTCAACGTCCTCGCTGACCCAAGTGCCGGTCCCTTGGATCTCATTCGTCCCGGACACATCCTTCCCCTGCGCGCGGTTGACGGCGGAGTGATGGAGCGTCCAGGTCACACTGAAGCAACTGTGGACCTGCTCCGACTTGCTGGGCTGAACCCCGTTGGTGTTATCGCTGAAATCGTGGCCGAAGACGGTGACATGATGCGGATGCCTGGCTTGGAAGAACTCGCCGAGGCTGAGAACCTTCCATTGACCACCGTTGCTGCTCTGGTGGACTACCTCGAAGCACACCCTCTGCCTGCGCGCATTGAAGGCGAGCTGGACAAGCACCGGGTGGCATTCGAGGTGGAGACCAATGTTCCCACCGAAAACGGCACCTTCCGCATGCGCGGTTACCGTGACCAGGCAACAGGAACCGATCACGTGGCGATCATCGCGGGTAACCCTGATGGGGAAGATGTTCTGGTGCGGGTGCACTCGGAGTGCCTCACCGGTGAAGCACTTCACTCCCTCAAGTGTGAATGTGGCCCGCAGCTGGACGAAGCACTCCGCATGATTGAGGCTGACCCAGCTGGTGGTGTGGTTCTCTACATGCGTGGCCAAGAAGGCCGCGGTATTGGTCTGGTGAACAAGTTCAAGGCGTACAAGCTCCAAGAGCAAGGTCTCGACACTCTCGATGCCAACCTTGCCCTGGGTTTCCCTGCTGATGCTCGCGACTACACCGCAGCAGCTCGCATGCTGGATGAGATGGGCATTCGTTCCGTTCGTTTGCTCTCCAACAACCCTGAGAAGAAGCGTCAGCTCGAGCAGTTCGGCATCAAGATCAACAACCTCGTTCCATTGGTTGTTGGCCTGGGTGAATTCAACACGGGTTACCTCAACGTGAAGCGTGACCGCATGGGCCACCAGCTCCCCGGCACTCTTCCCGCCATCGAATCAGCAGGAACTCCTAAGGAGGTCACCGCATGAGTGGAGCAGGCTCCCCCGAGATCGCAGTAGACGGCACCGGGCTCAACGTGGTCATCGTGGCTGGTCAGTGGCACGAGGTCATCACCAACGCCATGATTGCTTCCGCGCAGCGCACGATTGAAGCCAGCGGTGCTTCTCACAGCCTTGTGCGCGTGGCAGGTAGCTTCGAACTTCCCGTGGTGTGTAAAGCAGTTCTTGACGCAGGTGCTGATGCAGTCGTTGCTCTAGGTGTCATCATCCGTGGCGGCACACCCCACTTCGAGTTTGTTTCAGACGCCGCCACCAGTGGCCTCACTCGCGTCTCTCTCGACACCGGGAAGCCTGTCGGCTTTGGTGTGCTCACGCTTGACGATGAACAGCAAGGTCTTGACCGTGCAGGACTCCCCGGATCGAAGGAAGATAAGGGCACTGAAGCTGCTCTCGCCGCCTTAGAAACCGCTGTGACCCTGCGCGCTCTGCGCAGCAAGTAGTTAGGCTGTGACTATGGAACTTTTAGTCACAATCCTCGTCATCCTGCACTTCGTAGGTCTGTCCTACCTTCTGGGCTCCTTTCTCGTGCAGATCAAAGACATTGCCAAGGGCAAGGGTCGCGTTCTGCGCGGCATGCTCGATGGTTCATACCTTCAGCTGGTCACCGGTCTCGCATTGACTGGTATCTACTCAGCAGGCCTCATTGAGGGCGAAGAGGTCAACAACACCAAGATTGCAGTCAAGCTTTCTGTGCTCATCGTGATCACCGTGTTGGCCATCGTCTTCCGCAAGCGTGACGTTGCACCTTCCTGGGCATTGTGGACCATCGGTGGTCTGACGTTGCTCAACGTTGTCCTCGCTGTCGCCTGGTAAACGGAACTCCATGAGCTCACCCCGCATGGGTCGTCGTTCATCGACCCCTGAAGAGAAGTCATCAGCGCCCAAAGCAAGCTTTGGGCAGCTGATGCCCTATCTGCTTGAACACAAGAAGGTTCTCTCCTTCGTCATTGTGTTGAGCGTGATTGGCGCAGGTGCGTCACTTGCTCAGCCACTTCTGGTAGGTCAAGTCATCAACCGCGTTAGCGCGGGAGAGATGATGGGCAACCTGGTCTGGCTACTGATTGGCCTGGTTGTTGCCACGGCACTCATCAATGGCTTCCAGCACTATCTGCTTCAGCGCACGGGTGAAGGTGTTGTACTTTCCTCCAGGCGCCGCCTGGTTGGACGCATTCTGCGTCTGCCCATTAGCGAGTTCGACACTCGTCGAACCGGTGACCTCGTCTCCCGCGTGGGATCTGACACCACCCTGCTGCGTGCTGTGTTGACCCAGGGTCTCGTTGAAGCTATCGGTGGCTCGCTGACGTTCGTCGGGTCCATCATTGCCATGGCCATACTGGACCCTGTGTTGCTCGGATTGACGGTCCTCGTCGTCTTCAGTGCCATCACTATCGTGACGTTGTTGTCGAGGCGTATTCGTGTGGCAAGCCGCAAGGCTCAGGCCAAAGTGGGAGAGCTTGCAGCTTCTGTTGAGCGCGCCATCTCTGCTGTGCGCACGGTGCGTGCTGCGAACGCAACCAACCGCGAAGTCAAGGTCGTTGAAGAAGAAGCTGAAGGCGCCTATCGCATGGGCATCAAGGTAGCCAAGATCTCTGCGCTAGTTGTCCCCATTGCTGGCATCGCGATGCAGGTGGCTTTCCTCACTGTCCTAGGTGTGGGTGGATACCGCGTTGCCTCAGGCGCCATTACCGTGGCCAACTTGGTGACCTTCATCCTGTTCTTGTTCATGATGATCATGCCGCTGGGTCAAGCCTTCGGTGCGATCACCTCAGTGAACGCAGCGTTGGGTGCCCTGGGCCGTATTCAAGAAATCATTGCACTGCCGAGCGAAGGGGAATTCGATCGTGATCTTGCTCCCCTGGCTGTTGTTGATGGTGGTGCTCGCGGCGCAGTGAAGAACTCTCCCGTTGCTGTCGAGTTCCTCGATGTTAAGTTTTCCTACCCCCGACAGGAATTACCTGTTGAGGAAGATGAGAGCACAACTGACCCCATCTCCAAACTCTCTCGTGCTGAAAAAGCTCGCATCAAGGCTGGCGGTGCTGCCGGTGAAGCACTGGCCGAGGAAGCACTTCCTCAGGTCGAGGCTCCTGAAATTCTCAAGGGTGTCTCATTCTCCGTGGCTCATGGAACTCGTGCAGCTCTCGTGGGCCCTTCCGGCGCAGGTAAGTCCACGATTCTGGGACTGATTGAGCGTTTCTATGACCCCAACTCGGGCGAGATTCGCCTCGGTGGTGTGGACATCAAGGCTCTGCCTCGTGAAGACCTTCGTGCTCAGATTGGTTATGTCGAGCAGGATGCTCCCGTGTTAGCGGGTTCATTACGTGACAACCTCCTGTTGGGTTCACCCAACGCCACAGACGAGCAGTGCATTGCCGTGCTGGCTGATGTGAACTTGTCCACCGTCCTCGAACGCAGTGGCTTGGGTCTCGACGCCCCCGTGGGCGAAGAGGGCGTGATGCTCTCCGGTGGTGAACGTCAGCGCTTAGCTATTGCGCGTGCCCTATTGGCAGCACCTCCGGTACTGCTGCTCGACGAGTCCACCTCGAGCTTGGATGGTGCAAACGAGCAGCTCATGCGCGAAGCAATCGATCGTGTTGCGCAAGATCGCACCCTGATCATCATTGCTCACCGTTTGTCGACCGTGGTCGACAGTGATCAAATCATTGTGCTGGAGAACGGTGCAGTTGTGGGCACAGGAACTCACTCTGACCTGGTCAAGAGCACGCCACTGTACAAGGAACTAGCAAAGCACCAGTTGCTGGTCTAACCCACTTAGAACAAACAAGAAGGCCCCTCCAGTTGGAGGGGCCTTCTTGCTGTGTACGTGTTTAGGCAAAGGGATTAGGAGTCATGGTGTACTTCGTAGAGAGGTACTCATTGATTCCTTCGAAACCACCTTCACGTCCTAGGCCTGACATCTTCACGCCACCAAAGGGGGCAGAGGCGTTGGAGATGACACCTGCGTTGAGACCCATCATGCCGGTCTGTAGTTTCTCAATCAGACGCTGACCGCGCTTGAAGTCTTCGGTGTAGACATAGCCAATGAGACCGTATTCGGTGTCGTTGGCGATGTTGATGCCTTCTTCTTCGGTTGCAAAAGTGGTGATGGAGAGCACAGGACCAAAGATTTCCTCGGTCATGATGTCTGCACCTGAAGTCACACCAGTAATCACAGTGGGCTCATAGAAGGTGCCCGCACCCTCGACAGCCTTGCCACCGGTGAGGATCGTTGCGCCCTTAGAAACAGCATCCTGGACCAGGTCATGTGCCTTGGCCACAGCCTTGGTGTCGATGAGGGGGCCAATGGTGACGCCTTCTTCAGTTCCGCGACCAATCTTCATAGCTTTGACGCGCTCAGTGACCTTCTTGGCAAATTCTTCTGCAATGTCCTGGTGAACAATCACGCGGTTAGCGGCAGTGCAGGCCTGACCGATGTTACGGAACTTCGCAATCATCACGCCTTCTACAGCCTTATCCAGATCTGCATCTTCGAATACCAGGAACGGGGCGTTACCGCCGAGCTCCATCGAGGTGCGGAGCATGTTCTCGGTAGCAAGCTTCATCAGCGACTGTCCCACGCCGGTAGAACCGGTGAAGGAGAGCTTACGCAGACGCTTATCCGTCACGATGGGGTCTGACACAGCAGCAGTAGTGGACGTGGTGAATACGTTCACCACACCTGCAGGAACACCACACTCTTCCAAGATCTTCACGAAGTAGAGAGTGGTGAGCGGGGTCAGAGTTGCTGGTTTGACCACGACGGTGCATCCAGCAGCAAGCGCTGGAGCAATCTTGCGAGTTGCCATAGCCAGAGGGAAGTTCCAGGGGGTAATCAAGTAGCTGGGTCCTACAGGCATCTGGGTCACGATGGTGCGACCGGTGCCCTCAGGGTTGGTGCCATAGCGGCCGGTGATACGCACGGCTTCTTCGCTGAACCAGCGCAGGAACTCAGAACCGTAGTTCACCTCGCCGATTGCCTCTGCCAGGGGCTTACCCATCTCGAGGGTCATCAGCAGAGCAAACTCATCCTTGAGCTCCTGGACGCGCTCAAAAGCTTTACGCAGAATCTCGCCACGAACACGAGGTGCAGTGGCCGCCCAGGCATCCTGTGCTGCCACAGCAGCGTCCAGGGCCTTCATTCCGTCTGCGGGTGAAGCATCCGCAATGCTCTTGATTACGAGCCCTGTTGCAGGGTCATGGACGTCGACAGTCTTGCCGCCGGTAGCGTCAACCCATGTGCCGTTGATATACAGCTGAGATGGGACCTTAGCAAGCAGTTCTGATTCGGAAATCGTTGACATTCTTCACCTTTTCTACGAATTCCTTATTCTAATCGCAAAATAGGTGCGGAATAAAGGGGTCATTCGTACTCAAACGATATTACAAGAACTGAGCCCCCTCTCTCGAGGGGGCTCAGTGTGGTTTGTGTCCCGGTTACTTGATTTCGCGACCGAGCTTGCTGGGCCACCAAATCTTGGGTCCGATGTCATACGCCAATGCGGGCACCAGCAAGGTGCGCACCAGAACGGTGTCGATAATGACACCGACCGAGACGATGAAGGCCAGCTGAACCAAGAACAACAGGGGGATAACGCCCAGTGCAGCAAATGTTGCTGCCAAGACGATACCTGCCGAGGTGATGACACCACCGGTGACGGTGAGGCCCTTGAGGATGCCGGGACGAGTGCCGATCTTCAGGCTTTCCTCGCGCACACGGGTCATCAAGAAGATGTTGTAGTCAATACCCAGGGCAACGAGGAAGACGAAACCAAACAGCGGAACGCTCGCATCAGCACCGGGGAAACCAAACACGTTGTTGAAGAAGATTGCGGACAGACCCAGAGTTGCCGCAAAGCTCACCACAACAGTGAAGATCAGCAGCAAAGGCGCGACAATCGAACGAAGCAACAGCATCAGGATGATGAAAATAACAACCAAAACGATGGGGATGATTTTGGCAAGGTCTGCCTCAGCTGTGTTGTTGGTGTCGAGAGCAATCGCTGTTTCTCCACCGACCAGAACTGAAGGATCAACACTGACTAAGTCGAGGCGCATCTGCTCAACTACGTTCTCAGCATCCTTGGAGTCTGCCTGGTAGGTGAGGTTTGCGCTGATCAGAACCTTGCCGTCTACGACCTGAGGAATGGTCTCAATCTCAGGCATCACGAAGGCAGAAGGAGCACCTGCAGCCGGAGGGCCGCTGGCATAAGCAGCTGCTGCCGCAGCAGCGGCATCTTCTGCAGCCTTCTTATATGCCGCGCTCATTGCTTCAGCATCAGCCTGAACCGAGACCTTGGAAATACCTTCAGTAGCTTCGGCCGCTGACATCACAGCATCCATCTTGGCCTCGTCAGCGATGATGATCACAGGAGAACCATCACCTGCATCAAAGTGCTCGGAGAGAACTACCTGTCCGTCAACAGACTGGATGTTATCGCCCAGCAGCAAATCTGTCTGTGGAATACCACTGGCCTTCAAGCCAGGAAGACCAGCAATCGCAGCAAGCAGCACGACCAAGGTGATGATCCACGTTGCACGAGGCTTCTTGCCGACGAGGTTACCGACGCTCTTCCAGAGGCCACGAACGCCTTCAAGACCGGGCAGAGTGTTGGGCTCAACAGGTGCGAGCTTCTTCTTGCCAGGCTTAGGCATGAAGGGCCAGAACGCTG
Source organism: Actinomycetota bacterium (assembly GCA_041178865.1). GTDB lineage: Bacteria > Actinomycetota > Actinomycetes > Actinomycetales > Microbacteriaceae > Aurantimicrobium. The sequence goes on from JBEGUL010000071.1 coordinate 45,518, forward strand.
CACGGCCAAAGATGGCCAGAAGTGCGGGGAGGAAGCTCACGGCAGCCAGGAAGGCGAAACCAATACCAAATGCGGCGATGGGGCCCAATGACTTATTGGAGTTGAGATCAGAGAACAGCAAACAGAGCAAAGCTGCAATGACAGTTGCTGCCGAAGCAAAGATGGGCTCAAACGATCCACGATATGCACGGCCAATAGCTGACCACTTGTTCTGAACTTCAAACAGAGCCTCGCGATAGCGAGCCACGAAGAGCAGGGCGTAGTCGGTTGCCGCACCAATAACCAGAATGGACAAGATCCCCTGGCTCTGACCGTTCACCTTGATGATGTCGTTGAGTGCGAGGTAGTAAATACCCAAAATCGAACCAGACAGTGCGAAAACGGAGGTCAACAGCACCAGAACTGGCAGCAGAAGAGCGCGATAAACAATCAGAAGAATGATGAACACCGCAAGCAGTGCCACAATCAACAGAATGCCGTCGATGCCTGCGAAGCCGCTGACAAAGTCAGCGAGCAAACCACCGGGACCGGTGACATAGGCAGTGAATCCAGCAGGGGTTACATCAGCAAGTTCTGCTCGAAGACCCTCAATGCTGCTCAGAAGTTCTTCGCCGCTAGCTGCGTAAAAGACGAGGTACTCAACGGCTTGACCATCTTCAGAGAAGGTGGGACCAAGGACAGAAGGAACCTGTCCCTCTTCGCTCGGTGCAACACCCTCTGCATTCTGGAAGGTCTCAGTCAGTGCCTCAAACTCTTCCTTGTCAGCATCAGTGAGTTCACCAGAGTCCTTTTCAAAGACCACGATGGCAGGGATGTTCTCAGAATCATTGAACTTGCTCTGCCACTCGTTGACCTCAGTGCTCTGAGCACTTGTCGGCAGGAATCCTGCCTGGTCGTTGGTGGAGACTTCGGAGATCTTTCCGAACGTGGGGCCACCCAGGCCGGCAATAGCGAACCAGACAACCACCAAAACGGTCGGTAGCAGGATGCGAAGCCAAAGTTTAGGAGTCCAGTCCTTCATGTGTTTCCCCTTTGAAATGCTCTGTTGCATGTAATTGGACGAGTAATCGGGCCGCCTAGGGGAATTGAACCCCTGACCTATTCTTTACGAGGGAATCGCTCTACCAACTGAGCTAAGGCGGCGCGAACCGCACGAAGCGGAACAGTGTTCAAGCTTAGTAGCTTGACTGTAGAGCTGAAACTTGAGGTAACTACTTCCCTGTGGAATTACGTCGGCGACGAAGCGCGACGATGACCAACACTGCGGCCAGGGCAACTGCTCCGGCAGCGCTGAGGCCCAGAACAAGTTGAAGCTGGCTGTTGTCAGACTCAGCACCAGAAGAAGTCACCATGAGTTCCGCGTCTGCCTCGGTGACAACTGCTTCTTCCTCAACAGGGACCGCTTCAGCCAGTGGGTCGGCATCAGAACCTTCCACGGTGAAGGAAACAGAACCCGAAGCAGGGTGACCATCTTCAGAGACGATGCGGTAGCTAGCGGTGTAGGTTCCGTTGGGCAGAGCGCCGGTGGCGATAGGCACGGTCATGGTTGCGCCTGTTTCATCAAGAGCTGGCGCACCCAGCTGGGCCGGAACACCTTCTGCATCAACCAAGGCAACCTCGGGAGGTGAGAGTTCAGCGTTGACCGGTTCCACAAAAGTGAACTGAAGCTCGATCACGGGTGTCGACACCGTTGAGCCACTTGCGGGGACAGATTGGAAAGTGTCGGAGTGAGCCGAAGCCATCGACGCGGTTCCAGCCACGACAAACAGCGACATGAACAATGCCGCAATGGCAGCAGTTACTTTACGAATCATCCGAGTAGTCCTTCTCCGATATAGCCTCCTGGCTGACAGCCAGGTGGAAGTGCAAATACAGCTGAACCGATAGGAGTTGTCCAGGTATTCATTAAGTCTAAATCTGCCAGACGTTGCTGAACAGGGACGAACTGTTTCTGAATGTCCGCCATATATGCAGCAAAGATGAGGCCCGCATTGGGTTCACCGCTGGCAAGAAGACCGTCTTCATAATTGAGAGGACGACGCAAGAACTTCTCAGCATCTGTTCCCATTCGCGATCTGCGGACATGAGAGAACGAGGGGATAACCGAGAGGCCATTTTCGAACTTTGCGGAGAGGTCAGGAGCATCAAACTCTGTGCTTCCCGTCAAAGGAGCTCCATTGCTCAAGCGGCGACCCATCGCGCTTTCTTTTTTGGTGTCATCGAGCTTGTCCCAGCCGGCGAAATCCATCTGGATCCGGCGAACAACAAGACAGGTGCCATCTCTGAACCAGCTTGGTCCACCCGAAGCCCAGACCTGAGCATCAAATTCATTCTCAGATCGTGGGTTTACAGTTCCGTCTACCTGTCCAAACAGGTTGCGTCCCGTCTGGTCTGAAGGGACACCATATTGCGGGCGGTTAAAGCCTGACTGTGACCACAGGGGCTCAGCGAACGTGTGAGCGGTGCGACTAAGTTGTCTCGCAGCGTGTGCAACGGTGAGCGGGTTATCTGCACCTACGTGAATGACCAGGTCGCCGCCTGAGTATTCAGGTTGCAGCTTGTCTATCGAGAAGGAGGGTAATTCAGCAAAGCCGTCAGGAAGTCCACCTTGCAGACCAAGCTTGCTAAAAAACCCCGGGCCAAAACCAAAAGTTGAGGTGAGCCGCGCTGGCTCTGTGGCGAGGAAGGGCTCACCATCTGGAAGCGTGGGCTTTCCCTTCGCTAGACGAGCAGCATCATCAGTGAGCAGCTGCATCATGGCGCGTGCTTGGTCGATGCCAGTGCCGGGCTTCAACGTAAAGGCGGCATATGTTCCATAAGCCTGGAGCGGGGTCATGATGCCCGCTTGGTACTCACCATAGAAAGGGATGGTGGCTGATTGTTGCTGGGCTCTGAGCTCAGCTTCTCTCTCGGGTGTCGAAGCAGAAGCTGCGTTGAGAGTCAGTGCACCACCAGCAAAGCCGGCGGCTCCAGCTGCGACATAACTAGAAACGACGCCAGCAGAAGCCAAGAAACCACGACGGGAGACTACTCCCGTGGTTTCACTAGATTCTGCTGGCGTCTGAGTCATATTTGTAACCTAACAAGCTCAACTGAGAGCTCGGTGAGGGCTATTTAGCCGGCGTAGGTGGAAATGTCGCGAGCGACGGCATCAACGTCAAGGGTTGTTCCATTGGAGAACTCAAGAGTCAGAGTGACGTTACTACCAACGGGGATGGGCTTGAGAAGGTCCCAGTACATGACGTGGTATCCACCAGGCTTGAGTTCAACAGAACCACCAGCAGGAATAACGATTCCGCCTTCAACCATCTGCATCTTCATCTCACCGTCATCGCCCATGATTACTTCGTGAATTTCCATGGGAGTCTCGGTGAGGCCTTCAGTGGTGTTGGTTGCACCCACAAGTGAGATGTCTTCTTCAGAAGGGTTTTCCAAGGTCATGAAGACGCCGGTCATCGCCATGCCGTCCATCAGCTCAGGAATTGCCTTAATCCATACATCGGAAGCAGTGGGGGTGACGGGCTCTGGAGTAGCAGGTGCACATCCGACGAGAGCCAACGCTGCAACAACTACAGCTACGAGTGAAAATCCGCGCTTCGTCGCGGAAGTGGAGTTCTTCAATGTAATTCCTTTGTTCAGGTATATTCTACGTTACGTAGAACACTGATAGTATTCTACAAGTCGTAGAACAAGCAACTCAGGAGAACTCATGACCACTCAACGCAACCGAGGCGAACTCGAAGCCGACATCATGACCATCCTGTGGCAAAACGATTCGCCCATGACAGCCAAAGATGTTCAAGCTCAGTTCACCGAAAAGGTTCCTGCGATTACAACGTTGATTACGGTGCTTGATCGAATGTGTGCCAAAGGCCAGGTCGTGAAGAACTCTTCCGGTGGTCGCAGCCAGACTTTCGCAGCAGCCAAGAGTCGTCTTGATCACGTTGCCAGCACGATGACCTCTGCACTTCAAACCGCAGATGATCAAGTCGCAGCACTGCTGCACTTTGCTGGCTCGCTCTCTGACGAAGACCGTGCGTTTCTGCGCAAGGCCCTCGACAAAAACTAATAAGCAAACATGGAGCTACGAACAATTGCTGTGCTGATAGCCGTTTATGCGGCTATCTCGTTGTTCGTTCCACGAATTCTTGCTGACCCTCAGTTGGTGAGTAAGCGCCCTGGTTTTGTTCTTTACGCCTGGTTTATCTCGCTTGGAATTGCTGCGCTCTCTCTGCTCGTTGCCCTGGGAGGGCTTGTCGCAGGTGCTCTCGCACAGCATGTTGTCGAGGACAACTACGCCAGGATCATTGTTCCCATCTTGGAGAATATTTTCGGCTGGATTGCCCTTGCCGTCCTTGGCATTCTGGCTTTTCGCTTTGTCGCATCTCTGACTGAACTTCGCACCTCTCGGCGAGAGTTGAATCAGCAGTTTGCCCTTCTTATTCCGAAAACTCAGATTTCAGAACTCTATGGTCACCGGGTTGCGATCTTTGACTCCCCCGAAAAGGTACTCATGGCAGTCCCCAGCTCACACTGCATCATGGTGAGCTCTCAGGTCATCTCGGAACTCAGTCCTGAATTGCTCCAAGCAGCACTCGCTCACGAACAAGCACATCTTGACCAACGCCATGGAGCGGTGAGAGCAGCCGGAGTTCTAGCCATGGCTGTTGCGCCCGGATTCTCAGCTAGTGAGCGCATGGCGCAAGCCACCAGAATCACAACAGAACTACTTGCTGACGATGCCGCTGCGCAACGTTTTTCTAAAAAGACTGTGGCTCAGGCACTGCAGGCCTGCTTTGGAACAAGCCCACTGGTGGAAGAACGAATCGCTCGTCTCGAGAGTTAGCAGTTGGGATCTGTGGCAGGAACTTTCCCGCGAAGTAAGAATCCATCCACAGCATCATTCACGCACGAGTTGGACTTGTTATAGGCGGTGTGACCTTCGCCGTTATAGGTGACCAGGTGACCACCCTCAAGTTGCGCAGCAAGGCTTTTGGCCCAACGGTATGGGGTGGCGGGATCTCCTGTGGTTCCGATGACCAAGATGTCACCAGCACCCTGTGCGCTCACTGTGTGAGGTGCCATCACAGCGGGAAATGGCCATTCTGAACACAGCTGGTCACCAAATGCCAGATAGGGGCCAATGACTGGTGCCTTCTCTTTCAACACCACTGCATCTGCTGCCCACCTAGCGGCGTCACTCACAACGGGATAGTCCAAGCAATTGATCGCGAGGAAGCTTTCTGTTGAGTTATCGGCATAGGAGCCGTCCTCGTTGCGGCTGTAATACCAATCCACTGAACCAAAAGCAGTATCAGCATCACCCTCGTTGACGGCAGTGAATACCTCAGAGAGATAACTCCACGCCTCCTGGTTATAGAGGGGAGCGATGATGGCTGTGATCATGGCGTCAGCACCGAGGTATCGCCCGTCGGACGCCGTCAGAGGTTCTGTTTCAAGATCAGAAAGTAACAGACTGATTTGACTCATCGCCGAGTCGACAGTTCCAGAGAAAGGACAGTCAGATCCTTCTAGGCAATCTGTGAGGTAGGCCCGCAGGGCATTTTCAAAACCAATGGATTGAGTGAGATTCACATCAAAGCTTGTGGAGGAGGGATCTAAAGCACCATCAAGAACCATGCGCCCCACATTGCCGGGGAAGTTCTCGGCATAGATTGCTCCCAGCAAAGTGCCATACGAATAGCCGAGATAGTTCAGCTGGCGGTCACCAACCACTGCGCGCAACATATCGAGATCACGGGCAGCACTGACCGTGTCGACGTGAGCCAAGAGGTCTCCTGTGCGCTCGAGGCAGCCTTGAGCAAATTCAGCACTCGCTGCTCCGCGCTCATCAAGCCACTCAGGGCTTTCACGCACAACATCTAAAGCCCCAAACAAGAACTCATCCATCTGGGCAGCGCTGTCCACACAGACGACAGAACTTGAAGCGCCCACACCGCGAGGGTCAAACCCAATCACGTCATAGTTTTTCTTCACGGCACCACTGACGGCATAGTCCAGTGAATCTGCAACGAAGTTCACTCCCGAAGCTCCAGGGCCGCCCGGATTCACAAAGAGTGAACCCAGCTTTTTCGACGCCGATCCGGAATGACGAATCAGAGCAAGCTCAATTGTTTCCCCGGCCGGCTCTGCCCAATCCAATGGGGCTATGGCCATGGCGCACTTCATGTCTTCATGGCAATCAGACCACTCGAGAACTTGCGAGTAATACTTCTGATATTCAGCGGGGACAGCCGCAGGTGACAGAGATGGTTCAGGAACGACACCCCCGGAACACGCACTCAATGTCAGAGCGACAAGGGCAACAGCGACACCGCGCAGGAGGAGTTTCATCCTCACGCAGGAACTTCCGACCTTGACGCACGAATGAGCAGTGCCTCCATGGCCAAGGCAGGTGCGACGTTCGCATCGATGCGTTCACGAGCAACGCCAATTGCCTCCATCGTGGCAAGAGTATCTTCACTGGTGCGAGCTGCGGCAGCTGCGCGCAGCTCAGCTTCACACTCCAAGTTGATCAGCTCATCGCTCACCCCCAGCTGAAGGCGAAGCACATCTCGATACACCGAGAGAAGATCAACCAAGATGCGGTCGAGACCATCACGGAGGCTTCGAGTCGCTCGTCGCTTCTGTTGTTCTTCTAGGCCCTTGACCTGGCTTCGAAGGTTGGAGGGAATGGCATCGCCTTCAGCGATACCCATCGAACGGCGCAGCTGTTCCAGCTCCACCCCATCACGTTCTTCAGTAATGGCCTTGGCATCGTCAGTCGCAATTTCGATCATGCGGGCTGCGGCAAGCACAGCTTCACGCACCGTCATGATGTTCAGAACAAGACGAACGGTTTCTTCGCGCCGCGCAGCAGCTTCGGGGTTGGTGGCTAATCTGTGGGCCATGCCGATGTGGGACTGTGCATGACGAGCAGCACGTTCAGCGGTAACCGCATCCACTCCGTTTCGGGCAATGATGAGCTGCGCCACATCAGGAACACTCGGCACGCGCAACCGCACAGAGCGCACGCGGGAGCGGATGGTGGGGATGAGATCTGCTTCGCTGGGTGCACACAAAATCCACACCGTGCGCTCGGGGGGCTCTTCGAGAGCTTTCAGGAGAACGTTCGAGGTGCGCTCCGCCATGCGATCAGCATCCTCGATCACAATCACGCGGTAGCGAGAGACCGCAGGCGAATATTGTGAGCTTTGCACCAGGGCACGAATCTCATCAATAGAGATGATCACGCGTTCGGTGGTCAGCGTGGCCAAGTCAGGATGGGTTCTCGCGGCAACCTGCGTGCAATCAGCACAGTTGCCACATCCACCATTTCGACACAGCAGTGAAGCGGCAAAAGCATAAGCAAGGTTTGAGCGACCAGAACCTGGCGGACCTGTCACGAGCCATGAGTGCGTCATGGCAGAGTCATGGCTCGTTGCTGAGGCTAACTCGGATTGCGAGGCGGCACGAAAAACATCAATGGCCTCTTGCTGGCCAACGAGTTCATCCCACACGCTCATAGCTCAAGGCTACCGGGAGTAACTGACAGGTTGA
>JBEGUL010000072.1:0-32780 GCA_041178865.1 Actinomycetota bacterium
CAACTGATGATTGTCTCCAACGTGGTGGGCCTGACCTTCTTTGGCTATGGCGTTCCCCACACCTTGCTCCTGGCTTCGGCTGGTGTGGTCACGGCTGTGCCCCTCATCATGTTTGGTGCGGGTGCTCGCCGACTACCCCTGACAGCTATCGGCTTGATTCAATACTCGACTCCTGTCTTCTCCTTCTTGATGGCTGTCTTTGTGCTGAAAGAACCCATGCCACCTGTTCGCTGGGCGGGCTTCTTCATCATTTGGGCTGCCCTGATTGTGCTCACCACTGACATGCTGCGCAACGGTAAAGCAAACAGGCTTGCCCGCGCAGCCGAAGAGCTCACTATCGAATAGAGCGCGTGCCATCAGGCCTAACTGTGTTTGGGGTCGGTACTGTTGAGGCGATAGTTCGCTTTGATGAAAAGGGTTACCGTGGCATTCAACAAGATTGCAACCGTGTTCGTTGCCGGTGCAGTAGTACTCGGTATGGCTGCCTGTTCAGGTGGCGGTGCAGCAGTTCCCACCGCAACCCCCACTCCCGTCAAGGCATCTGGCGACGGCATCTTGCGCATTGGTGACATGACTCCAGTCTCAGGCGACCTCGCTGCCTACTCTGCTGCTCAAGCAGCAGGCATTGATCTTGCTGCTCAGGAAGTCAACGAGCAGGGTGGCTACAACGACGTTCCTGTTGAGGTGCTCCACCGCAATGCCGGTGACGGCGACCCCGCAGCAACCGAAGCCAGCTTCAATGACCTCGTCTCCCGTGGAGTCGATGTCATCATCGCTCCCGCTTCGGCCACAGTTGTTGCGACTCTGGAAGAGCTCGTTGCTAAGAACGACAGCAATGTCGCCATCATCTCTATCGCCACCAAGAAGAACGCACCCAAGGGTGCAGCGGTGGAAGCCGTTACACCAGACGAGGCACTCTCTGCTCGTCTCAAGGGTTCCGACCCCAGCCTGAGCGACCTCACTTATGGTGCGGAAGCCTATGACCTAGCTATTGCTTCCATCCTGGCTGCCACCGTCAGCAAGGATGACGGTGGAGCTTCCATTACTCAAGGACTGTTGGCTGTCACGCTTCAGACTGGCTTTCCCTGCACCAGCTACGGCATGTGTGTTTCTGCAGTCAAGGACAAGCAGGCCATCAACTTCACCGGTCCTGCAGGCCAGATCAACTATGACGCCAAGACCGGTGTTGCCTACTTTGGCAAGACCATCGCTGCCGAATCAAAGTAGCCGCACGCACTTTCTAAGCGTTCAACGCCGAAAATAGGCATTTTCGGGGTCTTTTGTGGTGTTTTCTTTCGCTAACTAACAGTTTGTTACCTAGTTGTAACCCGGAAATGTTGTCTCAGGAAACATCTAGCGCCTAGTTTGGTAATACAGCAGGGCACGTTGTTGTGCCCTGACCACATTTATCACCAAGGAGTACCATGCGAGAACTTTCTCTTCGCACTCGTGCACTCGGTGGTCTTGCTCTTGCAGCTTCGTCAGCACTCGTGCTGGCTGGTTGCGCTAGCGGATCAACCGACGGTGGCTCAAGCGACGCAGCATATGCTGCAGCGACTTGTGCAGCCGACGCAACTAGCGACAACACCTTCAAGGTAGGAACCCTCCTGCCAATCACCGGTTCACTTGCTTTCCTCGGCCCCCCCGAGATCGCTGGTGTTGGTCTTGCAGTAGCAGACATCAACGCAGCTGGTGGAGTTAACGGAACTGACGCTTGCCAGTACGACACCGACTCTGGTGACTCGAGCGACATGTCAGTTTCTACCGCTTCGGCAGAAGACCTGATCAAGCAGAAGGTATCGGTTGTACTTGGTGCAGCTTCTTCCTCCGTATCTCTCAACGTTGTTGACTCGTTCACCGAGGCTGGCATCGTAGAGATTTCTCCTGCTAACACCTCTGCAGCCCTTTCCGGCTACAGCCCCTTCTACTTCCGTACCGCACCACCAGACACCGTACAGGGCTATGCTCTCGGTCAGCTGATCACCGGTGACGGAAACTCGAAGATTGCATTCCTCGTATTCAACGACTCCTACGGAACCGGTCTTCGTGACTCGACCGAGGCATCCATCGTTGAAGCTGGTGGATCTGTTGTCTACGGTGCAACCGGCGCTGGCCAGGAGTTCCCTCCTGCTCAGACCACCTTCTCTTCTGAGGTAACTGCTGCTCTGGCTACTCAGCCTGACGCACTTGTTATCGTTGCATTCGACGAGACCAAGGCAATCATCCCCGAGCTCGTAGCTCAGGGTTGGGACATGGCTAACACCTACTTCACCGATGGAAACACCGGATCCTTCGAGAAGGACTTCGAAGCAGGTACCCTCGAAGGTGCTCAGGGAACCATTCCTGGTGCAGCTCCTTCGGACGAGCTCAAGGGTCTCCTTGGCAAGTACTGGTCTGATGTTCAGGGCGAAGAGCTCACTGACTTCAGCTACGCTGCCGAGTCCTACGACGCAACCATGCTTGCAGCACTTGCTGCAACCAAGGGTGGCGACAACAAGCCCGCAACCATCCAGGCTAACCTGGCTGCTGTTTCCGGTGCTAACGGTGGTACCAAGTGCACCACCTTTGCTGAGTGTGTTGACCTGATCAAGGCCGGCGACGAAATTCAGTACCAGGGTCCATCTTCGGTTGGTCCTTTCAACGCTAAGAATGACCCATCCTCCGCGTTCATCGGTATCTACAAGTACAACGATGTAAACGTTCCAGTATGGGCATCCGCTGTTGAGGGTAAGTCCTAAACAGTAAATGCACTGAAGTAGTCACCCCCTGGGCCTCGGCCCGGGGGGTGACCTCTTTAACTCGCAGAGAATGAATAAAGCTCCAAACCGTCTGGCTTGGAGCTTTATGTCGTTAGAGCAGCGAGGTGCTACTCCCACTCAATAGTTCCTGGTGGCTTGCTGGTGACATCCAGCACAACGCGGTTCACGCCTGCAACCTCATTGGTAATGCGGTTAGAAATCTTGGCGAGCAAGTCATAGGGCAAACGTGTCCAGTCTGCGGTCATGGCGTCCTCTGAGGACACTGGACGCAAGACGATGGGGTGTCCGTAGGTGCGACCGTCTCCCATGACTCCGACAGAGCGAACGTCTGCCAGTAGAACAACAGGGCACTGCCAGATCTCATCATCTAAGCCAGCAACGGTTAGTTCGTGACGCACAATGGCATCTGCTTCACGCAGCAAGTCCAGACGTTCCTGAGTAATCTCGCCCACGATACGAATACCGAGACCGGGACCAGGGAAAGGCTGGCGTCCCACGATTTCGTGGGGCAGACCAAGCTCGCGGCCAATGGCACGCACTTCGTCCTTGAATAGAGCACGCAGTGGCTCGACCAGCTCGAACTGCAGGTCATCTGGAAGACCGCCCACGTTGTGGTGGCTCTTGATGTTGGCAGTTCCACTGCCACCACCAGATTCCACCACGTCAGGGTAGAGGGTTCCTTGAACCAAGAACTTGATGGGTTCACCATCGGCAGCAGCTTCGGCCATCAGGTCGCGTTCTGCCTGCTCGAAGGTGCGAATAAATTCACGGCCAATAATCTTGCGCTTGGTTTCAGGGTCGCTCACACCGGCAAGGGCGTTCAGGAACTGCTCGCGCACGTCCACGGTCACCAGGCGAATGCCGGTGGCCTTGACGTAGTCTTCTTCAACTTGGCGGCGTTCGTCCTGTCGTAGCAGACCGTGGTCAACAAAGACGCAGACCAGCTGGTCACCCACAGCCTTGTGAACGATGGCTGCGGCCACTGCGGAGTCAACTCCACCAGAAAGGCCGCAGATGACGCGGCTGGTGCCCACCTGTGCACGGATAGAAGCGACCTGAGTCTCAATGACACTCTCGCTGTTCCAGTCCGCAGGAAGCCCAGCACACTTGTGTAGGAAGTTCTCCAGAAGATCCTGACCGCACTCAGAGTGCTTGACCTCAGGGTGCCACTGAACGCCGTAGAGGCGGCGTTCGTCGTTGGCGAAGGCAGCAACGGGCGTTGCTTCCGTCGAGGCAACGACAGTGAAGCCTGCTGGTGCAGTGGCGACCTGGTCGCCATGGCTCATCCAGACAGTCTGCGACGTGGGCTGACCGCCCACGAGGGCATGGTCTGCCTTGATGGCCATGTCGGTGGCGCCGTATTCACGGCCGCCTGTCTGGGCAACAGTTCCACCCAAGGCCTGAGCCATGACCTGGAAGCCGTAGCAAATACCAAAGACGGGAATGCCGAGTTCAAGGATGGCAGGGTCGAGAGAAGGAGAGCCAGGCTCATAGACACTCGAAGGTCCACCGGAGAGGACAATACCCACAGGGTTCTTGGCGCTCACTTCAGCAGCAGAGATCGAGTGAGGAACAATCTCTGAATACACGCCTGCTTCGCGCACGCGGCGCGCAATCAATTGGGCGTATTGTGCGCCGAAGTCAACAACGAGGACGGGCTGAGGCTGGCTCACGCGGCCGCTCCTTTTACTGGGGTGGGGGTTGAAGAAGATGAGGAATCCTGAGTAGCCAGGAAAGCCACAACCTGCTTGGCATAGAAGTGTTCAACAACAAAGGAGAGCCCGGGGATGATTCCACCCAGAGCAATGATGAAAAGTTTGGCAGCGTTCCAGCGCATCATGGACCAGATGCGGAAACCAGCAAAGAGGTAGGCAACATAGAGCCAGCCGTGAATAACCAAGATGCCAATAGAAAGGTTGATCGCCTCAACACTGTCGTTGGGTACAAGCGCCAAGAAGCCCTGTGGGCCAAAGAGTTCAATCTCGTAGCCAGGCTCTAAGAAGATGAAATCACCGGTTGCGGGGTCAATCATTCCCGCTGGAGCGACGAACGCTCCCGTGCGGTAATCGATGCAGTACTTCAAGATCATCTCGCCCACGAGCAGAAGAAGGAAAGTACCCGTGATGTAAGACATCACCTTGTAGAACGAGAGGGCCTTAGGAATGCGGGGGATATCAACGGCGCGAGGGGCTAAGGGCATGGCTCTAGTTTAGTTCGCCTCAAGCTGTGCTTTTTCTTCGAGTTCCCTCTCGTAGGCGTCCTTAACAAGACGCCACCAGATAAAGAAAGCGAAGCCAGCAAAGACAACCCACTCCACGGCATAGAAGATATTGAGCCAGTTCACAGAGCCCTCATTCATGGGCGGAATCGACTCGATAGCTTCTAGTCCAGCCGGTGCAACATCTGCCACGAGGTAGCCCTCATAGACAGGCCCAGCAAAGTCAGGCCACAGGTTGACCAGAGATGCCACCGAGAGAGTGTTCTCTTCCAAGGGCCCCATGTCACGGTCTGGAATATCCGGAGCCTCAGTGGGCATGAAGCGCCCGGTCACAGTGCTGGCCTCAGCGAGAGGCTCCCGAGCGAGTCTGTCTTGAACAGCAACCAGGTCTGCTTCGTTTGCAACCCAGCCCAAGGCAATGGGAAGTGAACCTTCAGCAGTGAGAAAACGGCCAACTAGCCAATAGCCGGGCTCGTCATAGTTCAAACGTCCCGTCAGCGTTGTGAAAGAAGTGGGGTCAACTGATCCCACAACCTCTGTCATGTGGCCGCTGGCAATCTGTGACGGAGCAATCCCCGGGACTTGCAGTTCCACCAGAGGAATGATGGTCTCAGATTCAGCATCAATGGGCTGTGAGGCAATGATGGCGCGTTCGAGCTGCCATTGACCCAGCCACGCAAAAGCGGCTGCAGCTCCCATCACCAGGAGAAAGAACGCAATCCAGCGAACTTTGAGTGCTGTGCGCAACATTAGGCAGGCATCTCCGTCACGGAAGGCACTGCTGTGCGAATCGCATTCGCAGCCTCGTCAGTGGTTTGCTGCTCTGCAGCAAACTCTGCCTCGATGACTTGGCGGTAGAGAGAAACTTCGCGCTTTTCCTTGGCAGCAGTCCAGCCCAGTAGCTTGGCCATGATCTTGCCCACCACAGCAGCGGCTTCGATGCCCCGATCACGCGTTTCAATATTGAAACGCGTGCGACGGGTCAGCACGTCTTCAATGTGCAAAGCACCCTCGTGGGTCACCGCATAGGTAACCTCAGCCAATAGGTAGTCGGGGTTGCCGGGCAGCGAGGCTGCCTGAGCAGGATCTGCAGCAATAATGGCGAGGAGATCTTCAGCCATCGAGCCGTAGCGGTTGAGCAGATGCTCCACCACGTGTGTGGGTAGTCCAGCACGCGCGGCGGTACGGGCGCGACGATTCCACGAGGCCTTGTAACCAGCAGCACCCAGCAGGGGCACAGACGCGGTCACGCTGGCGGGGATGGAGCCTTCGCCGGCAAGAGTGTTGAGTTCCACCACAGCAGCGTCCACGGCATCGTTTGCCATCACGCGGTAGGTGGTCCACTTACCGCCGGCAATCAAGACCAAGCCTGGCTTGGGCTTGACCACGACGTGTTCACGGCTGAGCTTGGTGGTGGATTCAGAGTTCCCAGCCAGCAGTGGCCGCAGTCCCACATACACACCCTCGATGTCATCGTGGGTGATGGGGTCATCGAGCACAGCGTTGACATGGTCAAGCACATACTGAATGTCCGTTGCCGTAGCAGAGGGGTGGGCCTTGTCGTAGGTCCAGTCGGTGTCCGTGGTGCCAATGATCCAGTGGCGTCCCCAAGGAATCACGAAGAGCACGGACTTCTCGGTGCGCAGCAGCAGTCCCATGACCGACTTGAAGCGGTCACGAGGAACGATGATGTGGATTCCCTTGGATGCCCGCACGCGGAGCGTGCCACCATCGTGGACCATTTCTTGCGTGGTTCCGGTCCACACTCCCGTGGAGTTAATGACCTGCTTGGCGCGGATAGGGAATTCTTTACCGGTCTCCAGGTCCCGCACGGTCACACCGACAACCTGACCCTTTTTCTGCAGGAAGCCCACGACCTCGGTGCGGTTCGCCGCGTGTGCGCCGTTGGCGACCGCAGTGCGAACTAGGTTCACCACGTAGCGGGCGTCATCGACGCGACCGTCGTAGTAGCTCATGCCACCGATGATGCCGGAGGCCTTCAGGCTCGGCGCTGCCAAACCAATCTGGCGCTTGCTCAGGTGGCGGTGGTGATCAACGCCAGGTCGGCGACCCCCCGCGTAAGAAAGGATGTCATAGAGCAGCATGCCTGCCCCCACATACGCACGCTCCCAGATGGGATGCTCCACGGGGTAGAGGAAACGAATGGGCTTGACCAAATGCGGAGCCAGCTGCTGGAGCAGGAGGCCGCGCTCAGTGAGCGCCTCCTGCACCAGGTGGAAGTCGAGCTGTTCCAGATAGCGAATACCGCCGTGCACCAGCTTGGACGAACGGCTGGAAGTTCCTGCCGCCCAGTCCTGTGCTTCAACAACACCGACGTTCAATCCACGGGTTGCTGCATCAAGAGCACACCCCGCACCCACAATGCCGCCACCAATGATCAGAATGTCCAGCCCTTCAGCCTCCATGGCGGCCAACGCGTCAGCACGTGTCTGTGCGTTGAGCAGGCCTGGAGTGGAAGCTGAGTCAGACATCAGAGGTTTTTCTTAGAGAGTGGAGTCTGCCGCTGGCGCAGTTGCAGCAGAGCTGCTGGCTGCGCTGTAGGGAGCAACAACAACCTCGACGCGTTGGAACTCTTTCAGGTCGGAGTAGCCCGTGGTCGCCATCGAGCGGCGCAGAGCACCCACAATGTTCGAGGTGCCGTCAGCAACAGTTGCAGGACCAAAGAGAAGTTCAGACAGGGGAGCAACCTGCCCCACATGCACGCGGTTACCACGAGGAAGATCACCATGGTGGGCTTCCTGACCCCAGTGCCATCCGCCACCAGGAGCATCAGTAGCACGAGCCAACGCTGACCCGAGCATGACGGCGTCAGCGCCGCACGCAATGGCCTTGACCACGTCACCAGATGTGCCGAGGCCACCATCTGCGATGACGTGGACATAGCGTCCACCGGACTCATCCATGTAGTCGCGGCGAGCACCCGCAATATCTGCGATCGCAGTAGCCATGGGTGCGTGAATACCCAGAGAAGCACGTGTGGTCGTGGCAGCACCGCCACCAAAGCCGACGAGCACACCAGCAGCACCGGTGCGCATCAAGTGCAAGGCGGCGGTGTAGGTGGCTGCGCCACCGACAATGACAGGAACATCAAGTTCATAGATGAACTGCTTGAGGTTCAGAGCCTCAGTCTCCTTGGAGACGTGCTCCGCAGAAACTGTGGTGCCACGAATCACAAAGAGGTCAACGCCTGCGCTGACCACTGTCTTATAGAACTCCTGAGTGCGCTGGGGAGACAGCGCAGCGGCCACGGTTACGCCAGAGGCGCGAACCTCGGCCAGACGCGCTGTGATGAGCTCAGCCTTGATGGGCTCTGCATAAAGCTCCTGCATGCGCTTGGTTGCGGTAGCAGCTGGAAGGGAACGAATCTCCGCAAGAACAGGCAGAGGGTTCTCGTAACGAGTCCAGAGGCCCTCGAGGTTCAGAACACCCACACCGCCAAGCTTGCCCATGGCAATCGCGGTCTCGGGGGAGACCACTGAGTCCATGGGGGCAGCAAGGATAGGAATCTCGAACTGGTAGGCATCAATACCCCAGCTGACTGAGACATCCTGAGGGTCACGGGTGCGACGGCTGGGGACGACAGCGATGTCATCGAAGGCAAAAGCTCGTCGTGCGCGCTTGGAGCGCCCAATTTCAATTTCAGTCACGGTAGTTCCCCAGGATCTTTCTTACTTACGGTAGTTCGGTGCTTCGACAACCATGTGGATGTCGTGCGGGTGGGATTCTTTCAACCCAGCCGCGGTGATGCGCACGAACTTGCCGTTCGAACGAAGTTCAGCAATGGTGCGTGCGCCCACATAGAACATGGACTGGCGCAGGCCACCTACCAGTTGGTGTGCCACGGCAGACAGAGGTCCACGGTAGGCCACGCGGCCTTCAATACCTTCGGCAATGAGCTTGTCATCACTAGGGACGTCTGACTGGAAGTAGCGGTCCTTGGAGTAGGAGGTGCGCTCGCCACGGGTCTGCAGGGCACCTAAGGAACCCATGCCGCGGTAGCTCTTGTACTGCTTGCCGTTGTCGAAGACCAGGTCTCCAGGGCTTTCGTCGCAACCAGCAAACAAAGAACCCAGCATCACGGACTCAGCACCGGCAACAAGTGCCTTGGCAATGTCTCCGGAGTACTGCAGGCCACCATCAGCAATAACGGGAACGCCCGCAGGACCAGCGGCTTGGTAGGCCTCCCAGATTGCGGTGACCTGAGGAACACCGACACCGGCAACCACACGGGTGGTGCAAATAGATCCTGGACCAACGCCCACCTTGATGCCGTCAGCACCAGCGTCCACCAATGCCTGAGCACCAGAGCGGGTTGCCACGTTGCCACCGATCACATCGATGTGCGCAAAGGAAGGGTCAGCCTTGAGCTTCTTAATAATCTCCAGCACACCAGCGGAGTCACCATTGGCGGTATCAACAACAAGGACGTCAACGCCGGCATCGCGGAGTGCCTCCGCACGCTGCCACGCGTCGCCGAAGAAACCAATAGCGGCACCGACGCGTAAGCGTCCAGCTTCGTCTTTGGTGGCGTCGGGGTACTTCTCCGACTTGTCAAAGTCTTTGGTGGTGATCAAACCGGTGAGCTTGCCTGAACCATCCACGATGGGCAGCTTCTCAATCTTGTGCTTACCCAGCAGCGCAATTGCGTCGTCAGCAGAGACACCGACGGGAGCAGTGACCAACGGCATCTTGGTCATGACTTCTGCCACGGTGAGCTTCTGCTTGTCTTCATCAGAAACAAAGCGCATATCGCGGTTCGTAATAATGCCAACAAGAATGCCGTTTGCATCAATAACAGGAAGACCGCTGACACGGAATTGACCGCACATGCGGTCAACCTCAGCCACCGTTGTATCTGCAGTGGTAGTGACAGGGTTGGTAATCATGCCGGATTCAGAGCGCTTGACCTTATCTACCTGGTCAGCCTGATCCTCAATAGAGAGGTTGCGGTGAAGAATGCCAATGCCACCCTGACGGGCCATGGCGATAGCCATGCGGGCCTCGGTCACGGTGTCCATGGCAGAAGAAATCAGGGGCTTAGACAGCGTGATGCGGCGAGTGAAGCGGCTGGAGGTGTTTGCCTCACTGGGAATCACGTCAGTGTGCCCGGGCAGGAGCAAAACGTCGTCGTACGTGAGTCCAACAAATCCGAATGGATCGTTCTGAGCCATTGCTTCCTCAGTTCTTAATCTATTTGTCCGTAATTTCGGGCAATATTCCGCGCCGTTACAGTAATGCCTCTGTAATCAAGCTTAACGGGTTGGCGCAGGGTGTCATTCCCCTACTAAAGTCTTCTCTGGTCGTCAATATCGCGCTTGTTTAACAAGTGCGACATAATCGACAAGTATCGTCTGTCAAAGTCGACATGCGATGTAAGTAAACGGAGGGCAACGCGTGACCAACAGTTCGGTTGTTCTCCCTATGGAGGTGCAGTGGTAAACACAGCTTTAGCGCGCCGCTCCAGCCCTCTGAGCCTGCGAGTCATCTTTGGTGTACTCCTGGGCCTGTTGGTTCTCTCATTCACGCTGGGTACGGGTGCTCCCGCTGCTCACGCTGCTACGAGTGACGTTTGTGTCGCTAACGCAGAAACGGGATGTTTCACGGGAACCATCAA
Organism: Actinomycetota bacterium; assembly: GCA_041178865.1. GTDB lineage: Bacteria > Actinomycetota > Actinomycetes > Actinomycetales > Microbacteriaceae > Aurantimicrobium. The sequence continues at coordinate 10,613 of JBEGUL010000072.1, forward strand.
GGGTGTTGGTGCTGGCGTCAAACTAACGATTGACGGGAACGGCTTGAACGTTCCTGCCGAGACTGACGAAGACGGTAAGTGGAACGCAGCGGTTACTGTCGCTGGCGTGTACACCATTACTCTCGACGAAGCGTCCCTTCCTGAAGGTGTCACCCTCAAGGGCGACGCTGTCCAGGAACGTGACATCACCCTCGGTTTCGTCAAGGCCACAATCTTTGCTGTAGACGGTGCAACCGGTGACGGTGCTGATAACGGCCCTACACAGGAGCAAATTGCTGCTGAAGGCTTCAACTGGGACCGCCTTGCACAGCAGGTTGTTTCTGGTCTTCGCCTCGGACTTCTCCTTGCACTGGCCTCCATTGGTCTCTCCCTGATCTACGGAACCACGGGTCTTTCCAGCTTCTCTCACGCGGAGCAGGTCACCCTCGGTGGTTTGCTGGGTTACACCTTCGCTAACGTGCTGGGCCTCAACATCTTCCTCACCATCGTCATCGTGGTCATCTTGACCGGTGCGACTGGGTGGTTGCAGGATGCGGTTATTTGGAAGCCACTGCGTAAGAAGGGTCTCAGCCTGACCCAGATGATCATTGTGACCATCGGTTTGGCACTCGCCCTGCAGTACACCTTCCAGATGTTCTACGGAGCCTCCACGGTTCGTATCCTCATGAAGAACCCTGACACCTTCACCATTGGACCCGTCACCTTGACCTTCGAGTCACTGTGGGCAATGGGCCTCTCGGTCATCGTTCTCATCTTGGTTGGTCTCTTCCTTCTCAAGACCCGCACGGGACGCGCAACACGCGCCGTATCGGACAACCCAGCGCTTGCTGCGGCTTCCGGTATCGACGTGGACCGCATCATCCGTCTGGTCTGGGTCATCGCCACCGCACTCGCTGGTCTTTCCGGCGTCATGCTTGGCCTGGTCCTCAACGGCATCAACTGGCAGACAGGTATGCAGCTTCTGTTGCTCATGTTTGCCGCAGTTACCCTCGGTGGTCTCGGTACCGCCTTCGGTGCACTGGTCGGTTCGCTCATCATCGGTATGACCGTAGAGCTCGCCAACTTCGTGGTACCTGGTGACTTCAAGTACGCAACAGCCCTTCTGCTTCTGATCATCATCCTGCTGGTACGTCCGCAGGGTATCTTCGGTCGCAAAGAGCGGATCGGTTAAGGAGGACAGTCATGGATATGTGGATCAAAGTTCTCTATGACATGTCGGCGAACATGATTCTGCCGACCACCGCAGCCTTTGCTATCGCAGCAATTGGTCTGAACGTTCACTTCGGTTTCACCGGTCTGTTGAACATGGGCCAGGCGGGCTTCATGCTCATTGGTGCGTATGGCTTCGCCATCGCCACCATTGCAGGTTGGCCATTCTGGGCAGCTGTATTGGCAACGATTGCCGCCGGTACCGTCTTTGCTCTACTTCTGGGTATTCCAACCCTGAAGCTGCGAGGTGACTATCTGGCCATCGTGACCATTGCCGCGGCGGAAATCGTCCGTATGATCGGTCGCGCCTCCGTGCTCAACGACGTCACCGGTGGTTCAAACGGTCTCCCCGGTGAGACCTTCCGTAACACCTTCAGTGTCTTGTCTCCTTTCCCTGACGGAAAGACAGCCATCCTGTGGTTCGACTTCGACAACACCGGCGTTAACGGATGGTTCATCCGCCTCGTCGCGTGGAGCCTGGTCGTGATCTTCGCTGTTCTCGTATGGCTTCTGATGCGCTCGCCTTGGGGCCGCGTTATCAAGGGCATCCGTGAAGACGAAGACGCTGTTCGCAGCCTCGGCAAGAACGTCTTCGCCTTCAAGATGCAAGCCCTCATCATCGGTGGTGTGCTTGGTGCTATCGGCGGTATGTTCTATGTCCTGCCCACCTCGCTCCAGCCAGATGCTCTCGGTCGTAACATGACCTTCCTCATCTGGACCGCGATGCTCTTGGGTGGTGCTGCCACCATCTGGGGCCCCGTCCTCGGATCGGCACTGTTCTTCGCTCTGCGTATCTTCATTCAGGGCACCGTGGACATCCTTGTCCCCGATTCCATCTTGAACACTCAGCAGACCGAGCAGTTCTCATGGATCATGGTTGGTGTTGCACTGATGCTGCTGGTGATCTTCAGGCCTCAAGGAATCTTGGGCGACAAGAAGGAGTTGAACTTCAATGTCTAACCCGACCAAGAAGACTGCTGCTGAAGCTCGTGGAGAGCTCAAGTCAGTCGCGCAAACCCCTGGTGCCTCAAAGCCCGATGCCATCCTCGTGGTCGACAACGTCGTCCGTGACTTCGGTGGTAACCGTGCTGTTGATGTGGATCACTTGGAAGTCCAGCGCGGTGTGATCACCGCACTGATCGGCCCTAACGGTGCCGGAAAGACAACCTTCTTCAACCTCATCACTGGATTCGACCAGCCATCTTCTGCAAAGAAGATGTTTGGTGGACCCTCCGCTGACAAGGCTGCGAAGTGGTCCTTCAACGGCAAGTTGCTCGGGAACACCGCAGCAGCATCCGTTGCTAAGTCCGGAATGGTTCGCACCTTCCAGCTGACCAAGGCGCTCTCGCGCCTCACCGTGATGCAGAACATGCTTCTCGGTGCCAAGGATCAGCGTGGAGAATCCTTCCTTGCTGCTTTTGTGAAGCCCCTCTGGGCAGCACAAGAAAAGGCAAACATCGCCAAGGCCGAAGATCTTCTCAAGCGCTTCAAGCTGTATGAGAAGAAGGAAGACCTTGCCGGTAGCCTCTCTGGTGGTCAGAAGAAGCTCTTGGAAATGGCTCGCGCTCTCATGAGCGACCCCGTCATGATCATGCTCGACGAGCCCATGGCTGGTGTGAACCCTGCACTGACTCAGTCTCTGCTTGGCCACATCCAGTCGCTGCGCGACGAAGGAACTACCGTTCTCTTCGTTGAGCACGACATGCACATGGTTCGCCACATCTCGGACTGGGTAGTCGTGATGGCTGAAGGTCGCGTTGTTGCGGAAGGTCCAGCGGACACCGTGATGAGTGACCAGGCTGTGATCGACGCATACCTCGGAGCCCACCACGACACCGACTTGGGCGATGACGCTCTGTTGGAAGAAGGCGCAATGGACGCTCCAAAGAAGGAGAAGAAGTAATGGCTGAAGCAAAGAAGCCTGGCGTTGAGCCAGTACTGCGCGCTGACAACCTTGTTGCTGGTTACCTCCCCGGTGTGAACATCCTTAACGGTTGTTCCATCGAGGCTTACCCTGGTGAGCTCATCGGCATCATCGGCCCTAACGGTGCCGGTAAGTCGACCCTCCTCAAGGCACTCTTTGGTCTGGTCAAGATCCGTGAAGGTTCTGTCACCCTCAACGGTGAAGACATCACTGGCTTCAAGACCAACAAGCTGGTTCAGATGGGTGTGGGCTTCGTGCCTCAGACCAACAACGTCTTCCCCAGCCTGACCATCCAAGAGAACCTCCAGATGGGTCTGTTCCTGCAGCCCAAGCGCTTGAACGAGCGTCTGGAAGCTATCTTTGACATCTTCCCTGTGCTCGCTGACCGTCGTCAGCAGAGCGCAGGATCGCTGTCCGGTGGTGAGCGTCAGTCTGTCGCTATGGCACGTGCACTCATGATGGACCCTAAGGTCCTCTTGTTGGATGAGCCTTCGGCTGGTCTTTCTCCTGTTCGTCAGGACGAGACCTTCATCCGCACCCGCCGCATTAACAAGGCAGGCGTATCGGTCATCATGGTGGAGCAGAATGCTCGTCGTTGTCTCCAGATTGCTGACCGTGGATATGTTCTCGACCAGGGACGCGATGCCTACACCGGCACCGGACGCGAGCTAGCCGATGACCCTAAGGTCATCGAGCTGTACCTCGGCACCTTGGCAAAGGATGTTGACGCTAAGTAGTCACAAAGAAATTCATTACTCGCCCCCTGCACTTGTGCAGGGGGCGAGTTGTTTAAAGCTGAATCAGAGTTTTGCTAGGAGCTATCGGGCCCATTTTTCTGGGCGTTGGAAGGAATGCCCGTTGGCTGAGAATTCGTTTTCCAACTGATTTTGGCGGATTTTGTTTTCACCGATTTTGAATGAACTGGGGAGTAGTTTCTTAAGCTCAGATGAAAATCTTCGCGGTGGAAAAGCAACAGCGATGAAGAGCTCTTCAGATATGCCACGTGAAGATCTGATTGCTGGTGCTAGATCGCTGTCTGCACTAATAATTATCGCGGTGTCCATCTTCTTCAAAGCAGTGTCTGCGACTAGGGAGACAGCGATATTGACATCGGTTTCTTTTTCTTCATATTTCAAATACGTATGTGAACACGAACGACATGTCATTGTCTTGGTCTGATATCGACCGTTAACAACCTGAAATTGCTGTGGATATAGAGACTGTAGGGCGTGAATGTAATGAGCTTGCCTACCTTGAGCCTCGGGCTCGTTGAGAACTGGTGCCGTGAAGAACTTGACTGACACTAAAAGCTGATTGGGCCTGAGTGCTTGAGACAACTTGACGAGGTCAAGCCACAACATAGCTCTGCCGTATTCATCGTGGAGCCCGTGATACAAATTGAAGCCGTCTATGTAGACAATCAACCGTTCTCGAGGGGACTTAATCTCTTCAGCCTCCATTTGACACGACCCGAATCTTCCTGTGTTTGTAATTTCTTGAATATGAACCGAAAGTGTGGCAATATGAGTACACACCTCGCCCGGTTGTTTTATCAACCGAGGCCCGACGCCCTCACTTCGTGGGGGCGTCTTTGTTTTTGAAAGTTTACCTACGGCGAAGGGCATCAATGTTTTTAGGGTTGCTTTTTGTGGACTAACAATCAAGTAGGGGAATGTTTGTCCTTTACTTTTAAGATCACCTAACTCTAAAAAAGCAACTTTCGATATATATGATCCCTATTTCGGCAGAGGAGCAGGAGAAAGTTATTGCGGAAATCGATTTTGTTTGAGTAAGCAAAACCTGTTTTATCTTCTGCGGATTTGAAAAATGCCATTATGTATTTATGAGGTCAGCAAACCCAGACACCCCACCCACCGTAAATGATCCGTCAGGCCAATGTCCGAGATGCGCGAGAGTTAGCAATTTTCAACCATCCGGCACTAGCCGGATTCTTAGGTCATATTCGCGCGGACAGACAGTCCTGACAGAGTACGTTGATGTTCTTACATGTTTTGGGTGCCAAGAAAGCATTGTTGTGGTGACGGAGCGCTCAGGCATTAGTGAAAAACGAATTCTTAGTATTTATCCAACTCCAGGATCTGGAAGTTTAGATAATTCTGTCAATGAAGCAGTTGCTTCGGCATACGATGAGGGCATGCGCTGTATCGGAATCGGTGCCTACCGATCAGCAGCAGTTATGTTCAGATCCGCACTCTTTCTCTTTGTGAAAGATAAGGGGAGTGAAAAAGCAAAGTCAGAGCGTCACCTAAAAGTAGCGCTGGAACAAATGAAAAATGACAACATATTGCACCCTTCTCTTTGGGATTGGGCAGATCATCTAACCCAACTTGGCAACGAAGGTGCACACCCTGAGGACTATGACGAGATAACTGAAAAAGAAGCACAAGGTTTAGCTAAGTTTCTTCAGAACCTAATTCGAATTGAATATGAGATGCCAGCCCAACTTCTCCGTGATCGGGAGAGTTAATTAAAAGGGATTAATTTCTTTGATCAGATCGAGGTTAACAAAACTTTCCAAAACGAAAAAACACCCTGGTTAGGCTTTCAGATCTGAAGTTTAGGTTCTCTGGTGATTAAGTCATACAAGAGAAATAGTTCTGTTTTGCCAGAGCTCTAAGTTACATCTGGCTAGTTGCGATATCTTGAATTCATGGAACAACGCGAGGTTATTCAAGCTCTAAGAGAGTTTGTCCAAGAGCGTGATTGGGGTCAGTTCCATACTCCAGAGAACCTCGCGAAAAGCGTAAGTATTGAAGCCGCGGAACTCTTGGAGAACTATCAATGGGGGAGTCCGGCAAATATGCAGGACGTCCAAGACGAGTTGGCTGATGTCCTTACTTACTGCCTCCTTTTGGCAGACAAGTTAGGACTGGATCCAAATCAGATCGTCTTAGAAAAGCTGGCAAAAACTCAACAGAAATACCCTGTTGAGAAAGCGCGGGGGCGCAGCGATAAATATGACCAGCTTTAATATCGAGCGACTTCCTTTCAACAAGGGCGCTGTCACTACCTGGGCTGAGACCAACCCTCGCCATAAGAACTGGCCTGTTGTTTACACGATCGAAGGCTCTGATGAGATTTATGTTGGTGAATCCACCAACGTGGCCAACCGAATGTTCCAGCACCTCGCTGTTGAGCAGCGACAACACCTGAAGAAGATCAAGGTCATCTTGGAAGACCGCTTCAATAAGTCGGTCTGCTTGGACTTGGAATCCCAGCTCATTCGCTATCTCGCTGCCGACAGCAAATACAAAGTTCTCAATGGCAATCACGGAATCACCGATGCCGATTACTACGAACGTGATCGATATCGCGAGACCTTCAACGAACTCTTTGAAGAATTACTCAAAGAGGGTGTATTCACACGCAGCATCCCAGACATCGTGAACAGTGACTTGTTCAAGTTCTCGCCATTCAAAGCCTTGAATACGGACCAGTCGGTTGCCATCGAAGGTGTCTTAGAAAAGCTATTCGAGGACCTTGAAAACAAGTCTGATTCCCCCATCGTTATTCAGGGTGATCCCGGCACCGGAAAAACGATTGTTGCCGTGTATCTCATGAAGCTGTTGGTCGACATTGCTAAGAGCGAGCCTGATGAGCAGCTGGATAGCGATTCCATGTTTTCTGACTTCTTCCAACAGGGCTTCCGCGAGCAACTCACAGGCTTCACCCTTGGTTTGGTTATTCCTCAACAGTCTTTACGTAAATCAATTGAGAAGGTGTTTGCCAAGACTCCTGGACTTTCCAAAAGTATGGTGTTGAGCCCTTTCGATGCAGGCGCATCGAAAGAACACTACGACCTCCTTATCGTGGATGAATCTCACCGCCTCGGTCAGCGATCAAACCAACCCTCTGCTGCTCAGAACAAAAAGTTCACCGACATCAATATGGCTTTGTTTGGCAATGACGAACTGTCGTGGACTCAGCTGGACTGGATTAAGGCCAAGAGCACCCACCAGCTTTTCCTATTGGACTCCGCACAGAGCGTGAAGCCTGCAGACCTCCCTGCTGCGGTTACATCTGAACTCGTCAACCAGGCCAGACAAGCCAATGGCTATTTCAGGCTCACCTCTCAGATGCGAGTTGCTGGTGGATCTGACTACATCGAATTCATCGGTCGCATTTTTGCTGGAGCTCAACAAGGCCCTGAAAGCTTCGGCAACTACGACCTACAATTCTTTGATGATCTTGGCGAGATGCGCCAAGCGATATTCGAGAAAGACAAAGAAGTTGGCCTTTCTCGCGTGGTTGCTGGATATGCCTGGCCGTGGGCTAGCAAGAATGATCCAACTGCTATTGATATTCAGATTGGTGACGTTGGCCTCACCTGGAACCGGACAGCCACAGACTGGATCAACTCACCCACTTCTTTAGAAGAGGTTGGCTCCATCCACACTGTTCAGGGTTACGACCTCAACTACGCGGGTGTCATTATCGGCACAGACCTTGGTTATGACCCAGTAACAAAGAAGATTGTCTTCCATCGTGAGAATTATCATGACAAAAAAGGCAAAGAGAACAACCCCAGACTCGGGATTGAGTACACAGATGAAGACCTACTCAACTATGTGGTCAACATATATCGGGTTCTTTTGACCCGAGGAATCAAGGGCACGTTTGTGTATGTTTGTGATGAGAACTTAGGGGATTTCATACAGAGCGTGATCTCAAAAAGGGAGGGGGAATTTTGATTAATTGGCAAACTTTCCCGAAATCAGCAAAAGCAACGCCTACCATTATTGCTGTAGTTAAAGCTTTCGAACAAAATCACTCCAAGATCAGTTCAAACTCCCATCAGTTGCCCTCAGATGGGGTACTAAGTGAACTGCGAAGAGACTTGGAACTTCTAGGTTTTCAAATCGAGAAAGATAAAACTTCAGAAGGCAAAATCAAATTGCCAGTTCTGTTCGGCTTAAACGGAAAAGTCGAAAAATCATTTGAGGCAGACGGATTTCATACAAGCGACAAAATTGTGTTAGAGGTGGAAGCTGGAAGAGCGGTTACGAACTATCAATTTCTCAAAGATCTATTTCAAGCGTGCATGATGCAAAATGCCGAACATTTGATTGTGTCCGTGCGGAATGATTACAGAGGAAGTTCGGATTTTGCGAAGGTAGTCAACTTTTTCGAAACTTTATACGCTTCTGGGCGACTCTCTCTTCCCTTGTCATCGATAACAATTATTGGCTACTAATGAAATTCAAAACTTTTTCACACAAACAAGGCGTTGAGCTCTTCAATACCTCCCCTCGTTACCAACACCAATGGGATGAAGTTGAAGCTGCCATCATTAACGTGACTGATGCCGACATAATTGAATTTTTTCAAAGCAATTTCTCTGGTGGACAAAAATCTTTGTCACAGGCAATAAACGCATTACTAAAAAAAGAATTTGTTGAATTTGGTTGGCACCCAGAGAGCTACATCTTTGGTGAAAGTGAATATCAAACTTCTCGATGGAGACTCGACTTCGCTAAGGAAGACGTATCTATTGAAGTCGGATTTAACCATGGTGGATCAGTTGCATGGAATCTCATAAAGCCAGTTCTTGCCAGCCAGTTGAATCACGTTCAGAAAGCTATTCAGACAGAAGTCGGAGTAATCATTACGGCGACTCGAGAGCTACAAATTGCTGGCGGCTTTGATAACGCAATCGGTACCTACGAGGACTACGTTCATTACCTCAAGCCTTTGCAGGGTGTTCTCAATGTCCCGATGGTGATTGTTGGGTTATTGCCACCAGAATCGTTCCGAATCAAGCACTCAACTGAAAACCGTCGAACCACAGGTTCAATTGAGAAGTTCTAACGACTAACTTGAACCCATTCGGCTGCAAGCTGCTTGCCAATTCGTTCAACGACTCCGACTACGAGTGCATTTCCCATAAAGAATGCACGCTTTACGTCTGAGATTTTTTCGCCATCTTTGCCAACTGCTGTCCAGTTGTCAGGGAACCCATTAAGTCTTTCGAGTTCTACTGGGACAAGGCGTCTATAGCGCCCATCATTTGTCTGGATGATGTGCTTGAAGCGAGAAGCTGAGGAGCCACCTTCGCCTGTGAGGATAGTTCTTGAAGGGTTAGATTGAAGGTCCGGGAAGGCCATCGAGCCTTCAGCATAAAAGTAGGTAGTTCCACTTGCCGCGTGTGTGCGTTCTTCTCGTTTCGCCCCCTTCAGGTACTTCCAATTTGGGAGTTGTTCTTCTGAAACGAAGTATTCCTCAGGCACCTCTTCGTCTGGGAGAAGGACGCTACCGAGAGTTCCAAGGCTTTGTTCTGCAGGAGAAACGTCTGTTGTAAAGACGTGTCGGTCAACCATGTAGCCCGACTTTTTGAAAGGGCTTAGCTTCCCGCCTAAATCAAAGTTTTCCGTGAGTTCAAACAATTCACCTTCTAGTTGGAACTCTGAAACAAAGGAGCCTGCAGGAATTCTTTCAACTGGCAGGGCTTGTGAAATTGTGCTTTCCTTGCTGAGGTACAAAGAAGGTTCTTTAGTTTGAGGTTTTCCGAAAACAGAAGAGTCTTTTGCAACGATGAACACTCTTTTACGACGTTGAGGGAATCCATACTCTGCAGCATTTATCACTCGCCATTCAACGAAATATCCTGCATCGCTGAGGGAAGCAAGCATGATTGCAAAGTCACGACCGCGTTGGCTAGCAGGTGACTTTAGGAGGCGATCGACATTTTCAAGAAAGACGATGGGTGGGCGGTTCGCTTCAACAAGCCTAAGAATCTCCCACCAGAGCACACCTTTTTTACCCCTGAGCCCAGCAGAGCTTGAAAGTGTTTTTGCTACCGAATAGTCCTGGCAAGGAAATCCACCTACCACCATCGTGGTTTTGGGAATGTCCCTCTTCCCTGATAGATACTCATCAAGAACTACAGCAATATCTTCATTAGTGTGACCTTCAGGACCAAACTTTTGTTCATAAACCGAAGAAGCATGCTGAGTCTTTGTTGATGGCTCCCACTGGTTTGAGAAGGAAGTCTTCCAACCGCTGCGAGAAAGCCCGATGCGGAACCCACCAACGCCAGCAAAAAGTTCACTTACTGTTCCAATTGGTTCCTGTGGCTCGCTGAAATCACTCAATGCTTTATTCCTTTTGTACGTAAACCCAACGTACTTGATCTCAGAGAATAAATCGAGATCCGCGCCGAAAAAGTCTCGATGTCTGTGCCGTGTCTATTTATATCTGTTTGCTTTAGGATTGTTAGCGGGGTGAAAATGTCTAATCAGAGTGGATTTGAATTTCTCGAGTTTGATCAAACCTATGATCCTGGGGTTGCAGGCGTTGATGTAATCGAAAATTTCTATGCCCCGGTACTCAAAGAAGCTGTCCTATACGACCGGGCTGCTGGCTATTTTTCTTCAAGAGTCTTTGCAAGCGTGGCTAGGGGAATTGCAGGAATCGTTGAAAAACGAGGCAAGATTCGTTTAGTTACTAGCCATGCATTTACGCCAAGCGATACTAAAAACCTCCAAGAATATTTTGGAGATCAGGACTTTGCTAACCGGCTATTTTCTGAATTCGAAGAATCGTATAAACATTTTGGCGACTTGGCCGGTGCCATAGCAAAAGATCATGTTGCTGCTATGTGTTGGATGCTTCGTGAGGGTTTGTTAGAAATCAAAATAATTGTTCCAGTAGGGGCTGATTTAACGGCACTGTCTCCAGCTGAAATAGATAAGTTTCACCCAAAATTTGGAATTTTGACAGATGAATTCGGCCAAAGAATTGCATTTTCTGGGTCGGTAAATGAAACAGAAAGTGCATGGAACCGAAATATCGAAAACATCGATATTTATAGGGAGTGGCTTGAAGGACAGGCAGGGTACGTTGCTCCTAAAGTTCGACGGTTTGAGAATTACTGGAATAACGAAAACCTGGACGGATGGGCATGTATCGAACTGCCGAATGCAGTTAAAGACAAAATTGTCGAAGCTTATGCACCTGAAGATTTCCCAAAAAGTTTGTCGATAAAGTCGCAACAAACACCAGCCCCTGGAGGGTTGCGTCCATATCAAAATGACGCAGTTGAAGCCTGGAAACGCTTAGGACGTCGGGGTTTTTTGGAAATGGCAACTGGAACTGGTAAAACCCGTACTGCCAAGTCTTGCATCGAAAGTTGCTATGAGATGGGCAAAATTCTTACCGTGGTGGTGGTGCCCTATAAACACATTGGTGATCAGTGGGTTTCAGAGCTTAGTGGCATCGGGGCAAGACTAATTGAGGGTGATTGGAAGTCTGAATTTTCAGAATTGCTTCTTGATGCAGAAATGGGAAGATTTGAACACCTAACCCTTGTAGTTGTGAAAAATACGGCATCGAAGACTGTGTTTGTTTCAAGATTGGAAGAACTTTCTTCAAGTTTTGACCACACTCTTTTAGTTGGGGACGAAGTTCATTGGCTCGGTGCAACTGCTTTCCAGGCCGCGCTATTGCCGTTCGCAGATTTCCGGCTTGGATTAAGTGCAACCCCCGAAAGGTATTTTGATGAAGAAGGTACCGGGGTTCTCTATCGCTACTTTGGTGAGACTGCTTTTGAGTTTGATATAACAAAAGCCTTGGCTTACAGAACGCCTACCGGTGACCCTATCTTGACTCCGTACGAGTATCACCCAATTTTTGTATCTCTTTCTCAAGACGAGATGATTGATTATCGACTCTTATCTAAGAAAATTGCATCAATTATGGGCAGTTCGGAATCCAAAAGGATAGATTCTGATCAATTGGAAGCCCTGCTGATTAAGCGTTCGAACATCAGTAAATCTGCCAGTGCGAAAATTCCAGCATTGAAAGAGGTGCTTGAACAATTTTCTGGACAACTTTCGCAATGTTTGATTTATTGTTCAGACTTTAATCAAATGGAAGACGCCGGTGAAGTGTTAAACGATTTGGGAATTGATGCTCAACGCATAACTGGTAAAGAAAGCGCGACCAAGTCAGCAAAGTTTGGCAACATTTCTGAACGCCAACACATTATTGACAACTTTGCTAAAGGAAATCTTGATGTACTTCTGGCGATTGATTGCCTTGATGAGGGTGTAGACATCCCATCTGCAAGAGTTGGGATCATTCTTGCAAGTTCAGGTAATGCTAAGGAATTCATTCAGAGACGCGGACGCTTAATGAGGACATTCCCTGGTAAAGAAATCGCCCAGATCTTTGATATTTGCGTTCTGCCAAATGACAACGATGAGTTGATTAAATCCATTCGAGATGTAGAACTTAGAAGAATCGAAGAATTTGCTAACGATGCGATTAATTCAGAGCAAATACTTAAAGAGACAGCTTTCTTAAGGGGGGAAGAATGATAGGTAAAGCTAAACGGTTAACTGAATTCGTTGAGGAGTCTGAGTTCACACCCAACGTGAAATCAGCACTGCTTACTGCGATACAGCTAGAAGTTTCAGGTTCAGCACTTTCGGAGTTTTCAAAATTGGTTGCGAAATATGCTTCGGAGGTTGATTCAATTGAAGATACAGAAGCTTAAGGTTCAAAATTTTGGCATTCTTGCCGATGTGTCTTTTGATTTCAGTGGCCCAGAAGGAAACTTCGCATTCATAAATGGTAGAAACGGGCGAGGAAAAACTTCTTTACTTTGGGCGCTTAAGTGGTGTCTTCTTGGTGAAAACCCACCAAAATCTTTTGTTTCAACTTGGAAAATTGCAAATTCGCGGGTTGGAAGTACATTCCCCGTGGAAGTTGAAATGGATTTACTCCTGGATGACGGGGAATCGACAGCAAGTGTTCGAAGGAGCCAACTTTTTGAAGTTGTAAATTCAACCACCGCAAAACCGCTTGGTGAAATTGAGTTGTCAGTAAAGAGCCGTGATTCATCTGGCTTTTTGACTAACCCTGAAGTTTTCCCTGAGCTTTGGCTTGGAAAACATTTTCCATCGAGGCTGAAAAATTTCTTCTTATTTGACGGTGAATTAATGAAGAATTTTTTCGACTCAAAGGTTCAGTCTGCAGTGGCAGACTCTGTCCGTGAGATTGCTGGAGTAGATCTGTTCGAATCGATTGCAAACAAATTAGACGGAATCCATTCCTCCTTGAACTCTAAAATTGCAAAGCTTGCCGGAAGTAAAGCGCAAGTAGCAGAAGAGAAATACTCAAGAGAATCTAAATTGTTAGCTTTGTTGATTTCAGAACGAGATGAAAAGGAATCAAAATTACTCCAGGCAAAAGAGGAGCACCGAGTTATCACAGAGGCCCGAAAATCTAGCGAACTGACACTTGAGCAAGCCAAAAGAGCTCAAGAATTATTGAAGTTAATCGAAGATGTGCAAGCGAGCAGGCAGGTTGCTGCGGAAGAGTTTGGTAAAGAAGCCCTAAAGCGAGGCCTGGTAGCGCTATTCCATAAATCGTTTAGTTCTGTGGAAGAAGAATACATCCGAGCTAAAGAAGCTGGCATTCCAGTTCCTCCGCGTTTTGAGCCGGCAGAAATAAACACATTGGTAGAAAAGGGTACTTGCATTTGCGGTACTCACTTCTCTCCAGGGTCTAAAGAGGAGAAGTGTCTAAGTCAGTTAATTTCTGAATCAGCGACCGCGAGCAAGATCGGAAAAATTCTTGCGGAAACTTCCAGAGAAATCGAAACGTTAAGAGCTGCTATTCCTGAGGGAAGATCTCTGATTCAAGTCCGAAACGAAAAGATTAAACAGCTTGCAATTGAATACGAACGACTCAAGAAAGAACAAAACGAGTTAAGTGGCACTGCTACCCAATCCGAATTACTTGCAGCTGGAGATTTAGCAAGAAAACAAAGCCAACTAGAGTCTGAAATTGACGAGTTGCAAAGAGACTTAGGTGGGCTAAGAGCACAGATTGAACGTCAGTCTCCTGCTGTTGAGAGGCTGTATAAGGAATTTGAAAAAGCTTCCGCCGGTGAGGGCGGGGTAAAAGACCTTCAATCCGAAGCGGCATTTTCTAATGAGCTGGCTATGGCGGCCAGGAAAATACACAGCATCGCTCTCGGAATGGTTCGTGAGCGGCTTGAAAATGTGATGAATGAAAAAATTTCCACAATTATTTCAAGTGAATTTAAGACAGAAATTACGGCGAACTTCGAGGTCCAAACTTTAGATTCCAACGGCTTGGTTGCTGGGCTTTCAGAAGGTCAAGAAATGATGAAAGCCTATGTTTTTGCTATAGCGCTCCGTGAGGTAATGGACCTAGGCTTCCCACTGGTCGTTGACACTCCATTTGGGCGATTAGATGCCTATCACCGTGAAGAGCTTTCAAAATCTCTTGTTCAGTTAGTGAAAAATGAGATTTCTGAAAGCAACAGGCAGGTGATTTTCCTGATGCATGACGAAGAATATACTCCCTACACTAGAAAGAATTTCATGGAGGCTAATCCTCAAGAGACTTATCTTGCATGGGAAGTTGAATCTAAAAAATCAATCTCAGGAATTGGAATTGACCCTGTTTGGTTTGAGATTGGTGCTTGGAAAGATTACAAGGCAGGAAAAATCAAGTAATGGAAATCAACTCTAAACGCTCCGCGTTTTCTTGGGATTCTGAATACCGATCTTTTGTTGATGACCTTCGCGACTTCCTCAGGTTCAAGGAAGGTGGCCGCCCGGGCAACATCGAAACCTTCATGATGTGTCTTGCAGTGGGCTTTGATTCTGGGGTAAAGAGAGACGTTCCTCCAAGAAAATCTGACTCTATGCGAATTGAAAACTTGAAAAAGGAGCATTTCGCAATAATGAGAGCTGTTGCTCTTCGTGAAACGAAAGATTCGAACGTTTTACTGAATGATGATGCAGTCTTTGATATTGCTGAACAATATGCTGCAGGCGGCCTCATGCTTCTTGCTCAAAAAGCAAAAGAAGGTGGAGATTTTCGTCTTGATTTAATTCGAATGTTTGCCGCAGCATCTACCACGGCAGCAAATATAGAAACTCAGGGTGCGTGAACTTCAAGGACTGAAATTGGCGATTTGATGAAGTTTGAATATGCTCCTCGGAACGCTTCGATGTATTCGGTGGCATCTGCATAGGACTTATCCCAGCCCCCTAAATTGAGTGTTTCCCTCGACAAACAAAGCAGGACACAGGCACTTTCTTCATCTTTATTGTTGGAGGCGAAAAAGCGATCCGAAAGTTCTGCCTTTAGAAAGTTTGTTCCAATAGCTTCTCGATTATTGAGACACAAAATGATTCCAATTTTGTGTTTCCCGCAAATACAATTTCCAACTCCATCAAGTTTGAAAATAGATTTTTGACTTATTCCAGAACTGGAATCAACAATTGCTGATTTACCCCATGAAATTGGTGTTTGTCGTAAACGTCCATCCTCCATTGCTTTGTGTATTCCTCTTGTGCGGTTTCCGATGAGTTCAGTCAAACTGAGGTTCTCAATAACGTGAACTAATCCGCGAATCATTGATTCAAAACAAGATTTATTTTTGTTCTGCCAAGGCTGAAGAGTCGTGGACTGAACATAGACACTTTGCATACTTGTATTGTGCACGAAATCTGAAGACTTATGAATTAGGCAGCCAAGCTAAAGTCGTCTGCCGAGTAAAGCTCCACGTCATTGCATTTAGCTCGCAGAATCACACTGATAAACACCGCACGGGCAAACACTTTAACCTTCATGCCCAAGTTCTGGAGTGTTTCTGCTGCTTCAGCAAAGATGTGATCTCCTGACGCGATAACGACTTTGTCGTAGCGCGTTTCTACGTTCTCTTCGTAGGCAATTTCTAGAAGAGCACGGTCTGCACCATCGTGACCTGGTAGCCAAACGGTGCGAGCACCTGGCCATCCGAAAGCTGCTTCAAGAAGGTTCTGGGAGCAGCTAGCTGCAACCACGATGTGTGCGTCTGAAGGGACATTGTTTGCCTTCAAGTAGAAGGAGCGAAAACGAGCAATATCAGCTGCTTGAACCTGACCCGTTCCAAGTTCGTTTTCGATATCGATCAGGTGCAGTTCGCGGTTAGTGGTGTTGATGTGACGAATGTTCATGTGGATTCCCCTCTGGTTGATGTTGTGACATCAACTTAAGTGGACCCACTGACATTGCAATCAATCTCTAGAGGTTAGGTAACATTCAACTCGGGGGAGCGAAAATTTCGTCTTTGCCTTTATCCAATTGGGGGAATCATGGCTATTGATAATTCAGACAAAGCTTGGAACAGCGTTCTTAAGCTAAGAGCTCGAGCACAGGTGCTACTAGCTATTTTTCTTATCTCTTTCATTGTCGGAATCATTCTCGTTATCTCATCTGTAGGAACTCTTTATTCTGAATTCGGTTACAGCACAGCTGAATCAGCAGTTACTGCCTTTACTTTTGGGATTTTGCTGATATCTATCGCAAGCACTGCCGCTATTGGTTGGTTCTTTGCGGTTTCTATGGCAAACCATTCGGAAGTTGTTTATTTCTCAAGTGCCTCGAACAAGGAACGAGTCGAGACCGTAATTCCTGACGATTACGGAGCTCGTTCTATCCCGAGCTTGCCCTCTGCGAAAAAGAGCGAGAAGGCAGGGATCGAACAGGCTGTTGCAGTGAAGTGTTCTGATTGTGGTGCACAGAATGACGAAGGTATGACTTACTGCCGCATTTGTGGCGGGTACCTGAACTAAAACTCGCCTCGGGGATTAATTAGTAATCCTCTTCGTGATTCCAATCGGCATCAGGGTTGAAACCTGAGCCATATTGTGTCTCGGGATACCCGGTCATGGGGCTATAGCCATGTGGACCGTTATAGTAATCCCCGTTGTTCATGCCATCAATGTCATCTGAGGCAGGCTGGGTTGAGTTCTGTGGTGTGGGTGTGCTCACTGCTTTGCCAATGGCAAACAGAAATGCGAAGAATCCCCAGATGATCAGTCCCGCACCACCGAACAGAAGTATTCCGATCAGTATTTCCATGATGTGCTCCCTCCAATTGCGACGATAGGGGCAGCCACGGACATTCTGGTTGTCGTGATGTGGTTCATTGTCCGTGGCTGCCGTGATGCTGTGGTGTGTGACGGGGAATCGGCACGGGGGGCTCTGCTGAATCTGCCGGGGGAACCGTCCCCAGTGAGGGGTGGTCACTGATCACCCCTCACTGCTTGAAGACTTACTTCTCTGGAATCCAGTGAGGTTCCAGGATTTCTTTGGTGAGCTGCTCTGGTTCTTCACATGCTCGGAAACGCTCAAGCCAGTGTGTCCACTTCTGGGCATCCAGTCGAACGAACTGCTTGTTCATGTTTCCCCACGTTGTGGTGATGAGGGTGTTCTTCTGTCCACGCTTGTGGAACTTCCTCACCCAGTTGTTGAGAACAACAAACTCTTCCGGGGTGAACCCTTCCTCTCGGAACTCGAGGGCAAGTGAGATCCAGGTTTGAGAGTTGGTGATTCCGGTCTTTCTGGCGTGGTTGTCATGCAGGCCCATGACCGTGGCACCCAAGAACTGAGGAGGAAACCACACTGTTGCTGTGGTCCATGCTCTGCGTTCTTGTTCTGTGCAGTCACCCCAGGGGTCTACTGCTTCTTTGGTTGCGTGGTGGGGTGTGGCATCAACGAGGGTGCCCTTTTGCAGGAGCCATTCATAGGCGGTTACTCCCAGGTCATCCCAGTGTCTTGCCACGGCAACCCACTGCCTGTTCATCACGATGCCATCGCGGCCAAGCAATTGGGTGTTGGCCATCTTGCTCATCACGGTGAGGTCTGTGGGTGGGTTATCCAGCAGAGCATTGCTCCACTGAATGCGCTCTGCTGGGGGAATGGGTCCCCAAAGTTCTTCTCTCAGAGCTCGCAGCTCTCTCGAGATGGGTTCTTTCTGGAAACGGCCACTCCAGGGAGTGTTTTCGGGTTCGGACATTACTGCCTCCTTGGGATACTGGAGGCAGAAGTCTCTGCACTCCATTGACTTATCCGAACTGCAGATGCAGTTCGGATCCGTTCTTCCCCTAGGGCACCCCACTCAATGGTGGAGGGTTGCCGGATAGCTAGCTAGGTACTTGGCGCTATCGCTCTGGAACGTGAGATTGAGTTTGACACATGACACGGACACTGAAGGCTAAAAGTAGACAATTCATAAACAATCAAGACCTCAATAAATCCGATATATTCTCGATTCATTCCCTCCGGGTCTATCCTAAAAATTGGAGGGGGAAATGAAGAAAAAATTCAACACTCGTAAAGGCATTATTCTGCTCGCACAAATTGTTGCGGCATTAAGCGTTGTGTCGATGATTGTGTTATCCCAAATTGGCGCTTTTGCTGGAGCCGATAAACCAAAGCCGGTGAGTTCTTCAGAACCACAAGAAGTCACTCCGACAATTTTGACTGCAACTAAAACTCCTGAAGAAGTTGCTCCAGCCGAAGAAGCAGCTCCACCCGTTGAAGAAGACCCAAATGGAGGGAACCCCAGTTTCAAGGGCAACACTCCTGCATATCTAGCATGCAAAGCCACTATGGAGCAGGCACAATCTGTTGGCAATCAGTCCAATCAGCTCTGGAACCAAGTTAGCGAATTGAGGAATTCAGCTTCAAATTCGACTGATCCTGCAGAAATAGAAAACTTTAGATCACAAGCGGATGCCCTTCAGCTCGAAGCTAACAGGTTGGCCGAACTGTCCAACCAGTTATGGCAACAGTTGCTTCAAGGGCACGGAGGATTCTCTTGTGGCCCAGATGGGCCTGTACATAACTGGTAATTGATTTTGAAACGCAGAAAGTAAACATATGAACAAATTAAAAAGCCACACCAAAGCTTTGATTCTGTTTACTCAGATTGTAATCGTGCTGTTTGTGCTGCTCGCTTTCCTTTCTGTAATTGTTGCCCAGGTCTCTTCTACAAACAACATTTCTTCTGGAAGCACAAATAGTGTGAACGATTCTCAGAATGGAATACCAGCTTTGATCACAACAAAAACTCCAACCCCAACAACAGAGGCAAACAGCCCTGTCGGGGAAGAGAATCCCCTTTCAAATAGCGATGGAAACTCATCTGGCGGAAGGAGTGTGTGCGATCCAGTTCGAGACCAGTTGATGCTCAATTGGCGCCAACTACTCTCCGTGCAAGAAGAGAAGATTAGGATACAAAACCAAGTCAGCGCTCAACCTGTAAGTCCAGATCCAAACAGGGCTCCAACTGATTCTGAATACGCAGCGCATCAGGCGGCTATGGATCAAGCAAACGCGGACCTAGACGCGGCGATGGCTGCTCAAAATGCAGCACGTATTGCCCTGGATTTGAAGCCAGGAGACGTCTTCTGCGTTGGCATGTGGTGACAAAAAGCAATTGCGAATTCATATGTATTCGAGTGGTGTCCTGAAACAGTATGTTTGTAAGTAGGAATCAATATGGGGGAATCAAAATGATGTCCGAATATAAGGCAACAGAATCAAAGAGCAAGCAATTCTGGGGAAACGTTCGGCAGGGCTATGTGCCGAATATCCTCACTGCAGGTTTGCTTGGTGTTCAGTTAGCACTCGGTCTGCTTATCCTGGCTGTAGTAATTACTGCCGCTGCTGTTGTACTGACTCCTTCTGGGACTCTTCAAGTTTCATTCCTCGCTGTTGCGCTTTTGATTTTCAATAGCGTGGCCGGAAGTAATGTCGATCTTTCCATTACGGGTAATTCCCTCAACCTTGAAACTGGCCAACTCTTTGGTACCGCAGGAGTGCACCCCACCCTCCTGACACTTGGCTTGATCCTTGTTTCATACTTTCTTGCAAAGAAGCACGCTCGGAAGCACAACCTAGATTCTGCATGGGCAAGAATCGTTGCAGGTGTATCAATTGGTCTAGGTTTCAGTGTTTTTGCCTGGGTTGTCTCACTCTTTGCGGCAAGTTCGACTTTCGTTATCGGTGGTGCAGTCACTCTTCAGCAGAGTTCACTCCTCACACTTCTTCCAACGTTCCTGCTTGTTGCTTTGGTTAGCTTTGCCGGTCTAACTGCAGCAACTACGAGTGCCTTCAAACAAGGACTTTTTGCTTGGGCGGTTCGCTCCACCTTTGCATTCTTCGTTTCATTCACAGCATTGATCTTTACGGTGCTGATTATTGTTTCGATAATTCTGTGGATTCAACCTGACTTTGCTCCCTCGATTCCTGAGGTGAAAGGCAGTGATGATTACTCCAGCTTTGTGGGTCTTGGGCTGTTGGGTGTTGCGCTTTATCTGCCAACAATTCTTCTATATGTCTTCGCCTTTGGAGTGGGTGGAAGTCTTGGCCTCACATACAGCTTGGGTAACACAACAAGCAGTGTCTGGGATGCGGTTGCTGGAGTCCTGCCTAGTTTCAACTTCTCAAACATTGACGTTTTGACGCTATTGGGCTTCCCCTACGAAGCAGCAATATTTGCAGTGGTTGCTGTTGTCGCGATGACAAGCGCTGTCATTGGACACCACCAGACTGGTTATGTACCCAAGAAGTTCACTCATCTACTTAGTTTCTTCGGTGTTGCTATTGGTTTGCTTATTGCTGCCACTTTCCTTTCTGATACCTCACTTTCTTGGACCAACAAGGGCCAGACTGCCTCAACATTCACTCAGGGTGCTGTTCAGTTAGATGAAGGTAGTGCACGAGCAGGTATTACCTTGGGTCTGCTTATACTTGTCTTCGCTTTGATGACAGCAGCAGGTTTTGGTGCAACCAAGCACTTCAGAAACTTCCTCAGCGAAAGCTACCCTCGCCTTTTTGCTTTCACTTCAGGAAAGCCTGTACTCACAGATGACCAGCGTCGATTCTCAGCACGTCTATTCGGACTAGAGACTGTGGTTGTTCTGGTGCTCTCAGTTGCTGTACCAACCACCTTCGTCACTGTAGAACGAGTTTGGGCAAGTGTTGACACTCCTGCAGCTCTGGCATCAAGCTTTGGTAGCCAAATCCAAAACGGAGATGTCGCAACTGTGAAGTCCATGCTCCAGGGAGACGAAAACTACCCATGGATCTCAGATAAGGTCCTCAAGATTGCGAAGCCAAAAACTGGCTGGAGTCAGAACTCTAGTGCAAAGAACTTCAACGATCGCGCTTGGGAAGTTGGCAACCTTGATGCCGTGACCACCCTCACATGGGAAAGCAAGAACGGCAAGGTCTCTTATGAACTTCCAACCACTTCAAAGTTGAAAACATACTTGGGATTTATCAAACACCCAACTTTCAAGCTCCAACCAGAACCTGTTTATGTAACCTTTGCAAACGACATGTTCTATCCAGCTGACTTGATGGCCAAGGCATTACTGAACGGTGAAAAGGTTCAGGCTGGTACTTACCGCTCATTCCCAGGTCAGTACCACGTGGTTGCTGAGGGTTACAAACTCATTGCACCCACTGATATGTGGGTCTCTTCAACTGGACCCGAACTGCTGATTTCTGTTGGAAATGAAATGGCACTTCCGGCAAATGCTGATGAAGCATTTACAAAGACCGCAGATTCTCGAGCAGCAACCTGTAACAGTGTTGATGCTTCTGGCAACGGCACCTGCTTTAGCGTCGATGATGTTGTCGCAGCTGCTCAGATCACTCAAGGCACTGAGCCAACTGAATATTTCAACTCGACCAACACTGAATACACCGCTACCGGAACCAAGTGCGTGGCAAACGGTAAGTCATGGCTGTTGAGCGCAGAGAGCGTTGCTCGCAAGGTGACCTGTTCAACAACTGTGGAGTTCTTGACTTCTTACACAAAGTCGAACTACGCATATGTACAGCAGCCAATTATGAAACCCATAGAGATTTATCCTTGTGACTCTGATGAGATTTGTGAACCTTCCTACGTAGACAAGATTGTTGGCTACCAGTCGGTTCTTCAGGCAACTCAAGGTGAGGTTTTCGCCCAGACTCGATCAAAGTCAAAGATCAGCTTCTCATTCACTTTGATAGGAAACCTCACTTCAAGTAATACCTTGACGGTTGAATGATTAGCGAACCCTAGTTTTCAAAAAAGTGTCATTGGATAAATTCATGAAGTTAAACAAAGCACTCAAAGCACTGGTTATTTCAGTACCTACAGCATTGGTGATTGTTATCTCTTCCGCTGTAATCGTTAGCGCTTTTGCAGAT
>JBEGUL010000073.1:0-9262 GCA_041178865.1 Actinomycetota bacterium
AGTTCGACCTCTGGGCTATAGCTCAGTGTTGCCGCATAAACAGGAGCAGGAGCAGGTTCTGCAACAACAGATTCACCAAACATGTCGGGAATGGGATCAGCCCCAGCTGTTTCAGCAACAGTGGTGGCGACAATTTCGCCGTCGATGCTGATTTCTGAGAGAACTCGCTCAGCAATCACATGAGCATCTTCAATAACTTCTTCAACAATTGTTTCTTCGACGATGACGTGGTCGTCAACGACCGCAACCTCAACAATGTCTTCTTGAATGTAAGTCAGAGGCTGCGTGTGTTCGAGCAGGCTTTCATCAACTGAAGGAACAAAGAGAACTTCTTCTTCGATATCTACAACCACAGGAATATCAGTGGTGTCTTCCAACAGTGCACCGAAAAGATCATCGATACCGAGCTCTGCTTCTGCTGCTAAAGCAGAAGCTTGCTCAGATTCACTGAGGTTGGAAACAACAGGCTGTGGTGACGTAATGGGAGCTGCAGAACGCATTGCTCGCATCTGCTCTTCAAGCAGAAGAGCTAGCTCCTCGTCAGAGTGAGGCTGGAATGTTGATTCTGAATTGTCAGACATAGTTCACGCCTCCTTAAGTCTCATGTAGGGGAAATCCCCTCAGAGCACACTACTTCAACACCAAACGTTAACCCAAAAGTTCAGAAGAGTGTTGCGAGGGGCAAAAGAAAGAGCGTCGCATTTCTGCGACGCTCTTTCACACGAGTGGGCCCTACCGGGCTCGAACCGATGACATCCACGGTGTAAACGTGGCGCTCTACCAACTGAGCTAAAGGCCCGTGCTCGAAATATATTACAGGTTTTCTACGAGCTCTTTGTACGAGGCGAAATCACGGGCCTGTCCAGGGGCAGTTACAAACTGTCCGGCGAGGTTTCCGTCCTTGTCGATGACAAAGGTTCCACGGTTCGCGAAGCCCTTGTCCTCAAGGAATACTCCATACTTCATGGCAACTTCGCCGTGGGGCCACATATCGGAAAGCAGCGAGAAATCATAGTTTTCTTTCTCCGAGAAAACCCGAAGAGTGTCCTTGGAATCAACGGAGATTGCAAGAAGTTCAACACCGTTGGTTTTGAAAACGGAGATGTTGTCACGGAGCTCACAGAGCTCTCCCGTGCAGATGCCTGTAAAGGCTAGGGGGTAGAAGACAACAACAACTGGTTTCACCCCACGGAACTGTGACAGAGAAACTTCTTCACCGAACTGGTTCTTCAAAGTGAATTCGGGGGCTGGTGCACCAATGGTGAGGCTCATGTACAGGGCTCCTAGTTTTGTGGGAAGGCAACAGCTCAATCTTAGATGTGTTGATGGTTTACATACCTTGGACTAATTGCATCAAGAGTTATTCACGTCTGTAGAGTGGTACCTAGTGTCCACGCTGTAACCCAGTTGGATCTTCCCTCCCCCAGCATGTACAGGCACGATCTGCCTGTGAGAAAGAGGTTGTTGTGACGGTTAACGACCAGGATCCCTACTCGGTCAGTAACTTTGACGCCGATCCGCAAGAGACAGCGGAATGGAACGAATCACTTGAAGGCGTCGTAACGTCACAAGGACACGAACGCGGTCGAGACATCATGCTCTCCCTCCTTCGTCGCTCCAAGGAACTGCACTTGGGCGTACCTATGGTTCCGACCACCGACTACATCAACACCATTGCGCCAGAAAACGAGCCGGCTTTCCCCGGTGACGAAGAGACTGAACGTCGCTACCGTGCATGGATTCGCTGGAACGCAGCAATGTTGGTGCACCGCGCACAGCGTCCTGGTGTCGGTGTAGGTGGACACATTTCTTCCTACGCTTCTTCTTCTTCACTCTACGAAGTTGGATTCAACCACTTCTTCCGTGGACAGGATCACCCCGGTGGCGGCGACCAAATCTTTGTGCAGGGTCACGCTTCTCCTGGTGTCTACGCCCGCGCTTTCCTTGAAGGCCGCCTGAACGAAAGCCAGCTTGATGGCTTCCGTCAAGAAAAATCTCACGCTGGTGGCGGACTCTCGTCCTACCCCCACCCACGTTTGATGCCTGACTTCTGGCAGTTCCCCACCGTGTCCATGGGTCTAGGCCCCATTAACGCGATCTACCAAGCACAGCTCAACCGTTACCTCACTAACCGTGGCATCAAGGATGCTTCTGACCAGCAGGTCTGGGCATTCCTCGGTGACGGTGAAATGGATGAAGTCGAATCACGTGGTCAGCTTCAGGTTGCCGCTAACGAAGGTCTCGATAACCTCAACTTCGTCATCAACTGCAACCTGCAGCGTCTTGACGGTCCCGTCCGCGGTAACGGAAAAATCATTCAGGAGCTCGAGAGCTTCTTCCGTGGTGCTGGCTGGAACGTCATCAAAGTCATCTGGGGACGTGAATGGGATTCACTTCTCGAGAACGATAACGACGGTGCGCTCCGCACGCTAATGAATGTCACCCCCGATGGTGACTTCCAGACCTACAAGACCGAAGACGGTGCATTTGTTCGAGAGAACTTCTTTGCCCGTGACCCTCGTGCACTCAAGCTCGTTGAGCACATGAGCGACGATGACGTCTGGAAGCTCAAGCGTGGTGGCCACGACTACAACAAGGTCTTTGCCGCATTCAAGGCCGCTTCTGAACACAAGGGTCAGCCCACCGTCATCTTGGCTCACACCATCAAGGGTTACGGTCTCGGTAAGCACTTCGAGGGACGTAACGCGACTCACCAGATGAAGAAGATGAAGCTTGATGACCTCAAGCTCATGCGTGACTTCCTCAAGATCCCCATCACTGATGCGGTTCTCGAAGAAAACCCTTACATGCCTCCGTACTACAAGCCTGAGGAAAACGATCCTCGTCTGCAGTACATGCACGAACGTCGCCGCGAACTTGGTGGCTACGTTCCCGAGCGTCGTAAGAAATACACCGAGTTGGCTCTTCCTGAAAAGAAGACCTACGACATCGCAGCCAAGGGTTCTGGCGTTCAAGAAGTAGCTACCACCATGGGCTTCGTTCGTCTCCTCAAAGACCTCATCCGCGACAAGGAATTTGGCCCACGATTAGTGCCCATCATTCCTGATGAGGCTCGTACCTTCGGCATGGACACTTTCTTCCCCAACGCCAAGATCTACAACCCCAATGGACAGCACTACATGTCCGTGGACCGCGATCTTCTCTTGGCTTACAAGGAAGACCCAACCGGAACTATCCTCCACGTGGGTATCAACGAGGCTGGTGCTCTCGCAGCATTCACTGCAGTGGGTAGCTCCTACTCCACTCAGGGTGAAATCCTCATTCCGATCTATGTCTTCTACTCGATGTTCGGATTCCAGCGCACCGGTGACGCCCTCTGGCTTGCAGGTGACCAGATGGTCCGAGGATTCGTCATTGGCGCAACCGCAGGTCGCACCACACTGACCGGTGAAGGCCTTCAGCACGCTGATGGCCACTCGCCAATCCTTTCTGCAACTAACCCTGCAGTAGTGACCTATGACCCTGCCTACACCTACGAAATCGGCCACATCATGCGTGATGGTCTGCAGCGGATGTATGGCGGAACTCACCCAGACCCCAACGTGATGTACTACATCACCGTTTACAACGAGCCCATTCTTCAGCCAGCAGAGCCTGAAAACCTTGATGTCGATGGAGTTCTCCGCGGCATTTACAAGCTGCAGGAAAACGTCATGCCTGGAGTCAAGTCACAGATTCTGGCTTCTGGTGTTGCAGTTCCCTGGGCTCTCGAAGCTCAGAAGCTCCTTGCCGAAGACTGGGGCGTTTCCGCCGATGTCTGGTCCGTGACGTCATGGGGCGAACTGCGTCGTGATGGAATGGCAGCTGATCACTTCAACATGATGAACCCTGATGCACCTGCACAGGTTCCTTATGTCACCGAGAAGCTCTCCGGTGCTGAAGGTCCATTCGTTGCAGTAACTGACTACAACCACATGGTTCCTGACCAGATCCGTCCCTTCGTTCCTGGTGACTATGCCACTTTGGGTGCAGACGGCTTCGGTTTCAGTGATACTCGTGCGGCAGCTCGTCGATTCTTCACCATCGACGGTCCCTCCGTCGTGGTGCGCACTCTCGAGCAGCTGGCAAAGCAGGGCAAGGTAGATCGTGGACTGGTTCGCCAGGCCATCGAGAAGTACCGCCTCTTTGATGTCACTGCAGGAACCACGGGATCCGCCGGCGGCGAAAGCTAACCAACGCGCATGGCCGCTGAACGAACTAAAGCGGAAACGCTGGCGTGGTTGCGCACCATTTCTGGTGAGCTCTCCACGCTGACCGTTAAACGCCTTGAGGATACTCTCCCCTGGTATCGAGATATGCCTCCTGGGCGTCGCTCTGCTGTGGGATTGGTTGCTCAAGCAGGTATTACCTCTTTCATCACGTGGTTTGACGACCCGAAAACAACTCCGTGGATTGCCTCGGATGTTTTCGGTGGTGCTCCTCGTGAGCTGCTTCGATCCGTCACCTTGCAGCAAACCCTGCAACTCATTCGCTGCACGGTCGAGGTAGTAGAAGAGCGCATCAAAGGTCACGGTGAAGAACTTCGCGAAGCAATCCTCCTTTACTCCCGTGAAATCGCCTTTGCCGCGGCAGACGTCTATGCACGTGCAGCAGAGGCCCGAGGCCTCTGGGATGCACGTCTCGAGGCGCTCGTTGTCGACAGCATCCTCTCTGGTGAATATGACGACGAACTCCCCAGTCGTATTGCTGCTTTGGGTTGGCAAGGCCGTGGTGAGGTCTGTGTCGTTGTAGGGCGTGCACCACGTCAGCTCGAAGTCGATCGCTTGCGTCGAACAGCACGCCACCTGCATGCCGACATCTTGATTGGTGTCCAGGGCAACCGCCTCGTTGTGGTCATCGGCCGTGCAGAGCCTCTAGAGGACGAAATTGAAAACTCCACCATGAGCTTCATGGACATCACGAAGAAGATTGAAGAAGACTTTGGTGAGGGTCATCTCGTCGTGGGCCCTGAAGTCCCATCACTTGTCGATGCGGTCTCGAGTGCACGAGCTGCTCTTGCCGGCTATTCCGTTGCTAGCGCCTGGCGCGGAGCTACAAGACCTATTGCAGCTGACGACTTGTTACCGGAACGAGCGCTTGCCGGTGACCCACTTGCCCGAGCAACGCTGATAGAGCGCATCTATGTGCCACTGAGCGATCAGTCATCAGAGCTGCTCACCACCCTGCAGAGCTATCTGGACAATGGTCGTAGCCTCGAAGCCACAGCTCGTGACCTCTTCGTTCACCCCAACACCGTGCGTTACCGACTCAAACGAGTGACAGATGTCATTGGCTGGGATGCAACTGGTCCCCGTGAAGCAATGATCTTGCAATGTGCGCTGATTCTGGGCTCCATCAAAGAACCCATTAAGAAACCGCGCAAGCCACTTCGTCCCACTCCCGCTGAGTAGTCTTTTCCTGCCTGAACATGCGAGAAATGTAGAGAGTCCACAACGATTCTCGCGATAGTGTGTCGATGAGTGCACAGCGCTCACCGCCATTGATTGGAAGACTAAATACGTGATTGTTGTCGTCTGCCCTGGACAGGGCTCACAGACCCCCGGATTCCTCGAACCTTGGATTGCCGACTCCGGTTCCAAAGCTCTTCTTGAAACTCTTTCTGACGCTGCCGGTGTTGACCTGGTCAAGCACGGCACCGTCAGTGACGCTGACACGATTCGTGACACTGCCATCGCGCAACCCCTCATCGTGGCAGCAGGCATCTTGACTCTCGATGCCTTGGCAGAAACTGATCACCTCTCCAAAACTTCCGGCATTGCTGGACACTCAGTCGGTGAATTCACCGCAGCAGCTGGGGCAGGTGTCCTCGATGCCACTGACGCTGTGCGTCTGGTGGGCATCCGCGGTCGCGCCATGGCCGATGCCGCAGCGATTGTTCCCACTGGTATGAGCGCCGTTATTGGTGGCGACGAAGCTGACATTATTGCCAAGCTCGATGAGCTTGGCCTCTTCCCCGCAAACTACAACGGTGGCGGACAGCTGGTTGTGGCAGGAGAACTTCCTGCACTGGCCAAGCTCGCAGAAGAGCCACCCGCGGGAACTCGTGTGATTCCTCTCCAGGTTGCTGGCGCATTCCACACCAGCTATATGCGTGACGCAGTGGAGACCCTGCGCGAAGCAGCAGAAACAGTCAACACCACAGACCCAATCAAGACGCTGTGGACTAACAAAGACGGCTCCGTCGTGACCAAGGGTCAGGATTTCCGTGATCTGCTTGTTGGACAAGTATCCTCACCTGTGCGCTGGGATAAGTGCATGGACAGCTTCGCTGCTGCTGGTGTTACCGGCATTATCGAGTTAGCTCCTGCTGGCGCTCTTGTGGGCCTTGCCAAGCGTGGGCTTAAGGGTGTACCCACCGTTGCTGTGAAAACCCCCGACGACCTCGCAGCTGCCCGCGAACTGATTGACTCTGTCGCCTAAGCGACCGGACGAGAAAGAAATCATCATGACTCATGTGAATCTCAAGCAGTCCGAAGGTGCAAAGTACGCTCGCATTTATGCCATGGGTGCTGCTCGAGGTGACCTCACTGTCACCAATGACGACATTGCAGGTCCGATTGAATCTAGCGATGAGTGGATTCGTCAGCGCACAGGCGTGATCACTCGTAAGCGTGCATCGAAGAACATCTCTGCTGCAGACCTCGCAACAGAGGCAGCCAAAGAAGCTATTGCGAAGGCTGGCATCAAGCCTGAAGAGATTGATGTGGTTCTCATCTCCACCATCAGCAACACTGTGCAGACTCCGTCCATGGCAGCCCTCGTTGCAGACCGCGTGGGAGCAAACCCCGCAGCTGCCTACGACATTTCTGCCGCCTGCGCCGGATACACCTACGGAATTGCACAGGCAGACTCATTTGTCCGCTCTGGCCTGGCTAAGTATGTTTTGGTCATCGGTGCTGAAAAACTCAGCGAGATCATCGAACCCACAGACCGCACCATCAGCTTCCTCCTCGGCGACGGCGCTGGTGCTGCAGTGGTTGGCCCGAGCGACTTCCCTGGCATCTCCAAGAGTGTGTGGGGTTCAGACGGCTCCAAGTGGGATGCCGTCGGCATGAACCACACTTTGGCTGAATACCGCGACGGTCACGGAGATGTAGCCTGGCCAACCCTGCGCCAAGAAGGTCAAACTGTATTCCGCTGGGCTGTGTGGGAAATGGCTAAGGTCGCTCAGAGAGCTCTCGAAGAAGCAGGCATCACCAGTGATCAACTTGCTGCTTTTATCCCCCACCAGGCAAACATGCGCATCATTGACGAATTCGCAAAACAGCTCAAACTGCCTGAATCCGTTGTCATTGCGAAGGATATTGAGACCACCGGAAACACCTCCGCTGCCTCTATTCCCCTGGCAACCCACAGACTGCTCGAAGAACACCCCGAGCTCAGCGGAGGCCTCGCCCTCGAAATCGGCTTTGGTGCCGGTCTCGTCTATGGCGCTCAGGTCGTCGTCCTTCCCTAGAAAAGCCTCTTTTGGCCGGTAAACTAAACCAGTCAAACGAACCCCCAACAAGGAGATAACAATGGCACTGTCCACCGAAGAAGTACTTGCAGGTCTGGCTGAGCTCGTAAACGACGAAACCGGCATTGCAACCGACACGGTACAGCTGGACAAGTCTTTCACTGACGACCTCGACATTGACTCGATCTCGATGATGACCATCGTCGTGAACGCAGAAGAGAAGTTCGACGTAAAGATCCCCGACGAGGAAGTAAAGAACCTCAAGACCGTCGGCGACGCAGTTAACTTCATCGTTTCTGCATCCTAAGGAATTCGTAAGCGAGGGCCGGTAACACTCGTTCCGGCCCTTGTTTACAATCCCCCAGCTTTCCCTCCACTCCAGAAGAAAGACACCACTCATGAGCAAGAAGAAGATTGTCGTCACCGGTATCGGTACCACGTCTCCTCTCGCAGGTAATGCCCCCGAGACGTGGGCAGCACTCCTCGCTGGTAAGTCTGGAGCCCGTCCACTGGAACAAGAGTGGGTGGAGAAGTGGGAAATCCCCATCAAGTTTGCTGCTCAGGCAGCGGTTCCCGCAGTCGACGTTCTGGAGCGCGTGGAGACCAAGCGTCTCGACCCTTCTTCGCAGTTCGCACTGATTGCCGGGCGCGAAGCGTGGGCAGATGCTGGCAGCCCCGAGGTTGACCCAGGTCGCCTCGCCGTTGACTGGTCCACCGGTATCGGTGGAGTCTGGACTCTTCTGGATGCATGGGACACCCTGCGCGAAAAGGGTCCTCGCCGAGTTCTTCCTATGACCGTCCCCATGCTCATGCCTAATGGCCCCGGAGCAGCTATTGGTATGGACCTCCACGCACGTGCTGGTGTTCGCACCGTTGTGTCTGCGTGTGCTTCCAGCACCGAAGCAATTGCAAACGCTTATGAGCACCTGCAGGCTGGCCTGGCAGATGTCATCATCGCCGGTGGTTCTGAAGCTGCCATTCACCCACTTCCCATTGCGTCATTTGCTGCCATGCAGGCACTATCTAAGCGCAATGACGACCCACAAGCCGCATCACGCCCCTATGACGTGAACCGTGATGGTTTCGTCCTCGGTGAAGGTGCTGCTGCTCTCGTTCTCGAAACTGAAGAGCATGCCCTAGCTCGTGGCGCAAAGATTTATGCTGAGGTTGCTGGCGGTGCTGTTACTTCTGACGCGTATCACATCACTGCTCCAGACCCAGAAGGTTCTGCAGCGGCACGTGCAATGCTCGAAGCACTCGCACAGGCAGGCGCAACGATCGAGGACGTTGTCCACATCAATGCCCACGCGACCTCAACCCCAGTTGGTGATATCGCCGAATACAACGCTCTGCGTCGTGTTTTCGGTGACCACCTAGACAACATCGCTGTCTCTGCCACCAAGGCTTCCACCGGCCACCTCCTCGGCGGCGCGGGTGCAATTGAAGCTATGTTCACCGTGCTGGCACTTCACAACCGTCTTGCTCCCCCCACCATCAACCTTGAAAACCAGGATCCTGAGATCAAGCTTGATGTTGTGACCAGCCCCCGTGAGCTTCCTGCCGGCAACATCCTTGCCATTAGCAACTCATTCGGCTTTGGCGGTCACAACGCAGTGGTTGCTTTCCGCAGCTACAACTAAGACACATCAAGAAAGCCCCTGCTCATGAACTGAACCCCTTAAGTGGGAGTTCTAATTGGGAGTCATTTCTAAGTTTGTAAGGGACTGTGTCCGGTAGTCAACCGGACTCAGTCCCTTCAGCTTTAATTGGATGCGTTCATGGTTG
>JBEGUL010000074.1:0-8665 GCA_041178865.1 Actinomycetota bacterium
CTGTCGTCATCGAAGAGAACATCATCGTTGATGAGGTTGTTCTTGAGGACAACGCTGACGAAGAAGTATTCATTGAAGAAGTTGTTCTAGACGAAGTTGTTGTTGAGGAGTTTGAGGCTCCTGTATTCCGTTCAACTAACCCCATCAACCAGATCAACTCTTTTGCACCGCGTCCAACCTTCGATGAGCTCGTTTTCGGAGTTAAGTCAGACGACTAGGCTCGAATCGTGACTAATCTTCGCGATGTTGTTGAGTATGCCCACTCGTTGTGGCCTCTGTCCGGTGCTGAAAGCTGGGATGCCCCAGGACTTGTTTCGGGGTCCCTTGACGCTCCCGTGAAGCGCATTTTGCTTGCTGTTGACGCTGTTGCAGAAACTGTAGAACAAGCGGTTGATGAGCGCGCAGATCTCCTCATTACTCACCACCCCTTGTTGATGCGTGGTGTGACGAGTGTCAATGAAGAACTTTACAAAGGTCATCTTGTCGCCCAGCTCATTCGCGGTAATGTCGCCTTGCTCGCTGCTCACACCAACGCTGATGTTGTGGAGAATGGCGTTTCGGATGTCATTGCCCAGGCTCTGGGGCTTCAGGGGACCTCTCCGCTTGAGGCAGGCATTATTCCCGGATCGGGCATAGGCCGCGTCGGAAACTTGCCGGAGGAAACCACTCTGGGCGCATTGGCTCGAGTACTCGCTGATCTTCTTCCCAACACAGCGGGGGGAGTCAAAGTCTCTGGTGATTTCACTGCACCTATTTCTCGCGTTGCACTCTGCGGTGGGGCAGGGGATTCCCTGTTGGCCACAGAAGCTGTGCGCAGTGCCGATGTCTTTATCACCTCCGATCTTCGCCATCACCCCGCTCAAGAAGCTCGAGAACAAGCTCGTATTACTGGGGGTCCCGCGCTGATGGATGTTTCTCATTGGGCTTCAGAGTGGTTGTGGTTGGAAGTTGCTGCAGGACAACTGAAGCAACAATTCCCGGATATCGATGTCGTGGTTTCGGACCTGCGAACAGATCCCTGGGACTTCCTCGTCGTACAGTAGAGATACAAGTTCCACCTATAACTCAACGAGAGAAGTGACGTGAAGGCACGCCCCGAGGATCAGCTCGCTCTGCTCACCCTGCAAGAACGTGATAACCACATCACTCAGTTGACTCATGCGCGCAAGAACATTGCTGAACAAGCAGAACTTGCTGAAGTTACCGCATCACTGCGTGACTCCTCACAATCCTTGATCGCAGCACAAGGTGTGCTCGAAGACGCCAAGATTGAACTCTCCCGTATTGAAGATGACGTGCGCGTTGTGGATGAACGCATTGCAAAAGATAAAGAGCGGGAAGCTGGTGCAGCTTCTGCCAAGGATTTGCAGGCTCTTGAAGCGGAACTGACCTCCTTGGCCACCCGTAAGAGCAACCTTGAAGACATTGAGCTCGTAGTGATGCAGAGCGTGGAAGACGCGCAATTGGCTGTTGCGGATGTTGTTGTTGAACGTGACGCCATTGAGGCACGTCGGGTTGCATTGGCAGGTGCCATTTCAGCACGAGAAGCTGAGATCGACTCTGAAATAGCCTCTGAGCTTGCAGCTCGCACAGAACTCGCTTCGAGCTTGCCCACTGATCTTGTTGAGCTCTATGAGCGTCAACGAGCTCGTTATGGCATTGGTGCTGCATTGCTGACTCGTCGCGTGACGGGTGGGAGCGGTGTTGAGCTAACCGCAACAGATCTTGATGCTGTGCGTTCAGCCGCTCCAGATGATGTTGTCATATGCCCCGATAGCTCATGCATTCTTGTCCGAACGAACGAATCTGGACTGTAATGCCACGCCAGCTCATTATTGAAGCCGATGGTGGGTCCCGGGGTAATCCCGGCATTGCCGCCGGAGGTGCAGTGGTCATTGACGGCGAATCTCAGCAAGTCCTCTCTTCCGTGGGTGTCTATGTTGGTATCGCCACCAACAATGTTGCTGAATACAACGGCCTTCTCGCTGGCCTGATTAAGGCCTACGAGATTGATCCTGAAGCGCTTGTACACGTGCGGATGGACTCCAAACTCGTCGTG
This sequence comes from Actinomycetota bacterium, assembly GCA_041178865.1. Classification (GTDB taxonomy): domain Bacteria; phylum Actinomycetota; class Actinomycetes; order Actinomycetales; family Microbacteriaceae; genus Aurantimicrobium. Next base: position 2,060 of record JBEGUL010000074.1, read on the forward strand.
GAGCAAATGTCTGGCCGGTGGAAGATCAAACACCCAGATATGGCTGTACTGGCGGCAAAAGCTAAAGATGTGATTGGAAACCGCGCGGTGACCTATGAATGGGTCCCACGTCTTCAGAATGCTTTGGCAGATGCTGCGGCAAATAAGTCCATGGATTTGCGCGAATCATTCGACGCGTAGTCACTTTCTGCCTCCCGCTCTAGACTTAACTCGAATGGGTCGGCAAGACGGTCGCGTTATTGAGGTTTACTTCAATACCGAGGAACGTCCGGGCTCCACAGAGTAGGGCGGTGGGTAACACCCACCCGGGGTAACCCGCGAGAACAGTGCAACAGAAAGTAAACCGCCTCCGGTTCGCCGGCGGTAAGGATGAAACGGTGGTGTAAGAGACCACCAGCAGCCTGGGTAACCAGGCTGGCTAGGTAAACCTCGCCCGGAGCAAGGTCAGACAGAGAACGTTGAGGCTACTCGCTGAGTTCTCGGGTAGACCGCTAGAGAGTTGCGGCAACGTAATTCCGAGATAGATGGCCGTCACGCGCAAGCGGACAGAACCCGGCGTAATAGCCGGCCCATTCACTTACTCCAGATCGAACGCTAAGCGTGCGGCACCCATGATGCCGGCCTTGTTGAAGAGCTTTGCGGGAACAATGGGGGTGCGCAGATCAAGTAGGGGCAAAAACTTGTCGTAGCTCTTGGAGACGCCGCCACCAACGATGAAGAGCTCAGGGGAGAACAGCATCTCAACGTGGCTGTAATAGCGCTGGAGGCGAGTGGCCCACTCTGGGTAGCTCAGACCTTCACGTTCGCGCACGACGCCTGAGGCACGCTTTTCAGCGTCGAAGCCGTCAATCTCCAGGTGACCAAGTTCAGCGTTCGGAATGAGTACACCGTCATAAATCATGGCCGCACCGATACCGGTGCCCAGGGTGGTCATAATGACTAAGCCCTTCTGGTCCTTGGCGGCGCCATAGACAACCTCGGCATAACCAGCTGCGTCAGCGTCGTTCACAAAGTGGATATTTCGACCAAGCTCTTTCTCAAAGAACTTCTCAGCTTCGAAGCCAATCCAGCGCTGTGAGATGTTGGCCGCGAGCATCGTCACTCCGTGCCGGATGGAGCTGGGAAAACAAATTCCCACGGGAACATTTTCAGGAGCATCGAGCTGTTCGATGACTTCTCTCACCACACGGGCAATGTCCTCGGGCTCTCCACCTTCAGGAGTTGCCACACGCACGCGGTCGCCGATCATTTCTCCCGAAAGAACATCAACCAGGCCACCCTTGATTCCGGTGCCACCAATGTCGATACCAATAGCTGTTGCGCGCATGAAAAACCTTAGAAAGTAGTTGAGTTAAGAGAGTGTCAGGATGTCGGCACCGGTTTCGGTAACAACGAGGGTGTGTTCAAACTGTGCAGTCCATGACTTGTCCTTGGTGGTGACTGTCCAGTCGTCAGACCACATGTCCCATTCGTGAGTGCCCAGGGTCAGCATCGGTTCAATAGTGAACACCATCCCCACCTCCATCAAGTCGTTATAAAGCGGAGCGGAATCGTAGTGAGGAATGATCAGACCCGAGTGGAAACTGGTGCCGACGCCGTGGCCAGTGAAGTCACGCACCACTCCATAGCCGAAGCGCTTCGCATAGGACTCGATTGTGCGGCCAATCACGTTGACTTCACGGCCCGGGGCCACTGCTTTGATGCCACGACGAAGTGCTTCTTCGGTGCGTTCGACGAGGTCACGCACTTCTTGCGTTCCCTCACCCACGATGAAAGTGCGGTTAGTGTCCCCATGAACACCATCAAGATAGCTCGTGATGTCCACGTTGACGAGGTCACCCTCCTGCAGCACGGTGTCATCAGGAATGCCGTGGCAGATCACTTCATTCAAGCTTGTGCAGAGCGACTTCGGATATCCCCGGTAACCCAAAGTAGAAGGGTATGCGCCGTGTTCGAGAACATAGTCATGACCAATACGGTCAATCTCATCTGTCGTCATTCCCGGCTTGAGAAGAGTGCCGATGTGATCTAAGGCCTGTGAGGAAATTTTTCCAGCCCGACGAATCTTTTCAATAGATTCTGTGTCGTAGATATCGCCTCCCACGTGGGTAGGAGGGGTCGCTTTACCAACATAGGGTGGGCGAGTAATTGAGCCTGGGACAGAACGTTCAGGGCTCAAAACTCCGGGAATCAAAACCCCTGCGGCATCTCTAGGCATAAGGTTAAGTTTATGTCTGAGAAGCCAAGTGAAATGTTCTGGTACAACCTGCACACCAAAGCAGTCGAAAAGGGATACCTTTCGCCCTCATCTGAGCGCGTAGGGCCATTTGAGACTGCACATGAAGCAGAGCACGCCATGGAGAAGCTGCGTGAAAACAGCGACCGTTGGGAAGCTGAAGAGCGTGCGGAGCGCGAAGGTAACTAGTTAGTTATCTTCGTAGCTGTGTTCAGGGCCTGGATAGGTTCCTGATTCCACATCAGCTATAAATGCCATCGCTGCTTCGCTGAGAATGGCACCCACGTTGGCATATTGCTTCACAAACTTTGGAACGCGACCCGTGTTGAGGCCAGCAAAGTCTGTCCACACGAGGAGTTGACCGTCGGTCTCAGCACCTGCGCCCACGCTGATGGTGGGGATGCTGAGTGCAGCTGTGATTCGGGCAGCTAGTTCTGCGGGAATCATTTCTAGAACCACAGCGAAAGCACCTGCTGCTTCTACTGCCTGAGCGTCTGCAAGGACGGCATCTGCTGCTTCGCCGCGGCCCTGAATCATGTGGCCGCCGAGACCGTGCTCGCTCTGGGGAGTAAAGCCCACATGTCCCATTACAGGGATGCCAGATTCCACGATCCGTCGGATTTGATCCGCGCTGCGAACTCCACCCTCAAGCTTCACCGCATGAGCGTGAGTTTCTTTCATGAAGCGCATAGCTGTGCGCAATGCGTGTTCAGGGCCCTCTTCGTAGGATCCAAAAGGCATATCAGCAATAACGAATGCACGTTTGGCCGATAATGCCACAGCACGCGTGAGAGGAATAAGTTCATCCACGGTCACCGGCAGGGTTGAGTCATAACCTAAAACAGTGTTTCCCGCAGAGTCGCCCACGAGAAGAAAATCGATCCCTGCTTCATCGAAGATGTGAGCAGTCAGAGTGTCATAACTGGTCAGGCCAGTGATCTTGATGCCATGTGCCTTTGCCTGGGCAAAATGTCGGGTGCGGACACGTTTGGTGACAGCATCTGAGGTGGGATCCGGGTGAACGCTCATGGAATCAGTCTAGTTACGCGTGAAAGTAACCGGCAGACGGCGGTCACGACCAAAGGCCATCTCAGAAATTTTGGGCCCGATGGCTCCTTGTCGGCGCTTCCATTCAGCCCTGTCAACAAGCGAGATGACTCGTAAAACCATATCTGCATCAAAACCTCGCGCAATGATCTCTTTACTGCCTACCCTCTCCGTAATGTAGGCGTCAAGGATGGCGTCAAGAACGTCATATTCAGGCAAGGTGTCTTGATCAACTTGACCTGGACGAAGTTCTGCGGAAGGTGGTTTTGTAATGGAGTTTTCGGGAATCGGGGGAGTAAGTCCCTGCTTACGAGCGTGCTCATTACGCCAGCGTGCCAACTCCCACACCAGGGTCTTGGGCACGTCGCGGATAGGAGCGAAACCTCCGACGCTGTCGCCATAGATGGTGCTGTATCCCACTGCAATTTCTGTTTTATTGCCAGTGGTAAGGACAAGATGTCCCTCAGCGTTACTGAGTCCCATCAAGATGATTCCTCTGATGCGTGCTTGAAGATTCTCAGCTGCAATCCCATCCAGGTGAAGTTGAGATTCAACGGGTTCGACGAGCGGCGCTATTGCTTCGGTCCGGATGCTGATCCCGAGTCTCTCTGCAAGATCGTCAGCATCTGAGCGAGAATGCTCGCTCGAGTAATTACTGGGCATGGACACACCAAAGACCCGGTCTTGACCTATCGCATCGACTGCAAGTGCTGCACAGACTGCAGAGTCGATACCACCTGAAAGTCCCAAAATGAGTGACCTAAAGCCGTTTTTTTCGACATAGTCGCGCATTCCAAGCACGAGTGCATCCCAGATTTGTTCATTGATGTCTAACTGGGGGGCAATAGTTGTCGGAATGGCAGCACGCGTTGCACGGCTGGGATGACCTGCTCCTGCTTCTACGACAACCACACCTGGACCTACCTGCGATCCATGTGTCGAAGAATCTTTCACGTCAATGTCGACAACTAAGGTCTGCTCAACAAATTGATGAGCGCGGGCCAGGACTTTGCCAGAAGAGTTCGTCACGAAGCTTCCTCCGTCAAAGACCAGATCGTCTTGCCCTCCGACAAGATTTAGATAGGCCACAGGTGCATTGACTTGTTCCGCACGACGCTGAACGAGGGGGAGGCGTACTTCATCTTTTTCACGCTCAAAGGGTGAACCGTTGAGAACCAACAGCATGCTGGGCTTTACTTCAGCGATAGCTGCAACGGGGCCACCTTCTCGCCAAATGTCCTCACAGATAGCAAGTGCAACGTCGGCACCGGCAACATGTACAACGACAGCATCTGTTCCGGGACGGAAGATGCGGTATTCATCAAAGACGGAGTAATTAGGCAAGTGGTGCTTGTTATAGATGCCAATAATGCGACCATCTTGGAGAACAGCCGCTGAGTTGTGAGCAATCGCGGAAGGTGAGTGGGTGTGAGTGTCGTGATTGTCCACAGGACCGTGAGCGAAGCCCACAATCACGGGGATAGCGCCTGCTCCACCGGCTGAAATAGCCTCTGCGACCTCTTCTAGAGCTCTCCAGGCTTGATGCAGAAACTCTGGGCGAGTGGCTAGGTCTTCAATGGGGTAACCCGTCAGCGCCATCTCACCAAAAGCCACTAAATCAGCACCCTGGAGGAATGACTCAACCGCTGTGTTAACAATCTGTGAAGAATTGTGAGAAAAATCCCCTAAACGCGGGTTTGTCTGGGCAAGCGCCAAGCGAAGAATCGGCATAACAAGTAGCCTAGTAGCGATAGGAAAGGGTTCTCATGGACAAGCAACAGGACTTCGTGCTGCGCACGATTGAAGAGCGCGGCGTAAAGTTTGTTCGCCTCTGGTTCACCGACGTTGTTGGAACCCTGAAATCAGTTGCTGTGGCCCCTGCAGAGGTCGAAGGCGCCTTCGCAGAAGGTGTCGGAATCGATGGTTCAGCTATTGAAGGCCTGACTCGTGCCTACGAGGCAGATGTTCTGGCGCACCCAGACCCCAGCACCTTCCAGATTCTGCCCTGGCGTGGCGAGGTAGACCCCACAGCACGCATGTTTTGCGACATTAACACTCCCGACGGTCAGCCTGCTGTTTCTGACCCTCGTAATGTACTCAAGCGCACCCTCGCTAAGGCTGCAGAGCGTGGTTTCACTTTTTATACCCACCCTGAGATTGAGTTCTATTTGCTCAGAGACAGCGACTGGGCAAATGGTGGAGCACAGCCCATTGATACAGCAGGCTACTTCGATAACGTTCCCGGTGGCACCGCACATGACTTCCGTCGCCGTTCTGTTCGCATGCTGGAAGACATCGGAATCTCCGTTGAATTCAGCCACCACGAAGCAGGCCCAGGTCAGAACGAGATCGACCTGCGTTATGCAGATGCTTTGACGACTGCGGATAACATCATGACCTTCCGCACCGTGATCAAGGAAGTGGCAATGGAGCAGGGTGTGTACGCCACCTTCATGCCCAAGCCTTTTGCCCAGCACCCCGGTTCGGGAATGCACACCCACATGTCACTGTTTGAAGGCGATAACAATGCGTTCTACGAGGCTGGCGCTAAGCACCAGCTCTCCAAGGTTGGTCGTCAGTTCATTGCTGGTTTGCTCCACTTTGCGCCAGAAATCACCGCGATTACAAACCATTACGTCAACTCCTACACGCGACTCTGGGGTGGTGGTGAGGCTCCTGCATTTGCTAACTGGGGTCACAATAACCGTTCCGCTCTTGTTCGTGTTCCTGTCTACAAACCTGGCAAGGGACAGAGTGCACGCATCGAATACCGTGCCATCGACTCTGCCGCGAACCCTTACCTCGCTTACTCTGTTCTCCTTGCTGCAGGCCTGAAGGGTATTGAAGAAGGCATGGAGCTCCCTGCTGAAGCTGAAGAGAATGCGTGGGAACTCACGGACACTGAGCGCAAGGCACTGGGATACAAGCCATTGCCTTCGAGTCTCAATAACGCCATTTTGTTGATGGAAGAGTCTGACCTTGTTGCAGAAACTCTGGGCTCTAAGGTCTTTGACTACGTGCTTCGCAATAAGCGTCAAGAATGGGCTGATTACCGTAACCAGGTAACCAACTTTGAGCTTCGTTCGAACCTCGAGACGCTCTAACACTTTCCTCAGCTCGTGGCACTGTCGCGCACTCAGCTCGCTAAGTCCGGTTTTACCGACCTTAGCGAAGCACTTTCACAGCTTGAATCAGTGCGTGAGCTAACAGGCGCGAACCCCGAACTAATCCTCAGCGAGATTCACGATTGCGCTGATCCAGACAGGGCACTCACGTGGCTTGTACGACTCTGCCAAACCAGTTCCCCACTCAAATCAATCTCG
>JBEGUL010000075.1:0-8879 GCA_041178865.1 Actinomycetota bacterium
ATGTTCTACTTCCAATTCGGCCTGGGTGAATACCCTTGCCCACTGTGTATTACCCAGCGTATGGGCATGATGCTCTCCTCATTAGGTGCGCTCTATGTGATTGTGAACTCACTGCGCGGACGACTCTCACCTTCTGGCTTCATGACCGGGCTGGGATTCTCTATCTTGGGTGCACTTCTGGGTGCTGCGATGTCTATCCGCCAGATCTTGCTCCACATCATGCCCGGTGACCCCGGCTATGGCGGAGCAGTCCTGGGTCTCCACCTCTACACCTGGGCACTGATTAGCTTCGTGGTGGTTCTGGTCTTTGCAGGTGTCCTGCTCACCTTTGGCACCGAGTTCATTCCTGTTCGCCCCAGCTCGACCTTTGGTCGCGTCGTGGCATGGATCGTTATCGGAATCTTCCTCTTCACCGTGGTGGCAAACTTGGTCGCTGTCTTCGCTCTTGAAGGCTTCAACTGGTACCTCCCAGATGACCCCACGAGCTATGAACTCTTCAACCAGCTCGGCTGGAGCAAATAACCACTTCTGGTCTGTTCTAAACTAGAAGAGCACTTTATGTGCGGCGGGCCTCTAGCTCAGTTGGTTAGAGCATCGGACTTTTAATCCGAGGGTCAAGGGTTCGATCCCCTTGGGGCCTACCAATAAAGAATCCCTCACCTGATGGTGAGGGATTCTTTGCTTCAACCCTTGGGGCCTATGGATGAGTTCAGACTGTGGTTTTTCATAAACCGCCAGGACAGGAATATCACTAGAGCTGGGTAGATGGCCTGACTTGTTGTCACAGCCCGTTCCCAAAATCCCGCGGTATGGATTTCGGGATTCGTCCAGATAGCCAAGAAGCCGAATGCAATAGCTCCAAGAATCAGCGTCCCAATAATTGAAGCAAGCGGTCGAACGATGGTGGGCCATTCACGCGTAAACCGCATGCCAAATACTGGCCACACCGAAAAGATGACGAAGGAAATGGTGGCAAAAACTCTGTGGGGCTCTGAGACTCCTACCAACGGAGTGGGGAAAATCGTGAGGCCTATCGTTGCCAGCCCGCCGAGAAAAATCAGCAGACGAGCAGGTTTGGCTATCACTGTAAATTTCAGAGCCACAACGATGTCGATCAATGCGCCAAGAATAAAGAAGCTTGATTGGAGATACCTCACCGGGGATTCAGGCGATGCCAATTCACTGATGGTTTGGACTATGGGGTCATAGCCAGGCCAGAGGGCTGCTGACAAACTCCATCCCAATACTGACTGGACAGGCCCCAATACAGCTAAGAAAAGCAACAATCGACTGACCTGGTGAGGATGAATATCAGTTTGAGTCATGATGCCTATTTCGTATGAGAACTTGCGGGGCTATCTCAGAACCTGCACAGGAAAATTAGCGCCTGTGGTGGAAGGGCTGGAGCGCGTCGTCGGGGATCTGACCGAAGCGTCCGTAGTTGAAGTCCTCCAGAGCCTGAACAACTTCAGCCTTAGTGTTCATTACGAAGGGGCCGTATGCAACAACGGTTTCGTTGATGGGCTGGCCGCCAAGGAGGAGAACATCGAGAGCACCATTGCGTGCGTCCTGCACCTTGTCTGCGGTGAGCACGATACGGTCACCGTCCACCATGACAGCTAGGGTTCCTGCAGTGATCGGTGCGGCGCTGCCGCCCAGTTCACCTTCGCCGACAGTTCCCTGACCTGCGAGTGTGTAGGCAAGGGCATTGAACTCTGGGTTCCAGGGGATCGAGACAGAAGCACCAGGAGCCAAGGTCACGTGAGCAATTGTCATCGGGGTCTGTGACTTACCAGGACCCTCGTGGCCATCAATCTCTCCGGCGATCACACGAATGAGTGCCCCACCATCTTGACTGGAGAGCAGCTTCACATCGCCACCTGCAAGGTTCTGGTAGTTCGGTGCTGACATCTTCTTCTCGGAAGGCAGGTTGATCCAGAGCTGGATGCCGTGGAAGAAACCACCCGACATCACGAGCTCATCTGGTGGGGTCTCGATGTGGAGAACACCGGAACCGGCTGTCATGTACTGGGTTGCACCGTTCTCAATGATGCCGCCACCACCGTGGTTGTCCTGGTGCTGGAAAGTGCCATCAATCATGTAGGTGAAGGTCTCGAATCCACGGTGGGGGTGCCATGAAGTTCCACGAGGTTCATAGGGTGCGTATTCAACTTCACCCATTTGGTCCATGTGGATGAAAGGATCAATGTCCTGGTAGGAGACTCCTGCAAAGGCGCGGGTAACGGGGAAGCCGTCACCTTCGAACGCCTGTGGCCCCTTGGTCACTGACTTCACTGCACGGGCACGGCCAACAGCTGGCGCGAGGTGAGGAAGAGTAAAAGTGTCTGCGGTTACTGCGGGCATGATGTGCTCCTAGGTTGTCGAACACTAGAGATAAGTCTTCTGCACATCAAAGTATTCCCGGTTAACACAGAAACGGCATCCCCGGAGGGGATGCCGTTTCGTGAGAGCTGAGCTCTGTTTACTTCTTTACTGCTGGCTTCGCAGCAGGCTTACGAGCTGCTGGCTTAGCTGCTGCCTTAGGAGCAGCAGATTTTGCTGGTGCCTTCTTAGCTACTGGCTTTGCAGCTGGCTTGGCAGGAGCCTTCTTGGCTACAGGCTTCGCAGCAGGCTTCTTCACAGCAGGCTTCACAGCTGCCTTAGGAGCAGCAGCCTTAGCTGGTGCCTTCTTTGCTACCGGCTTCTTGGTAGCAGGCTTAGCTGCTGCCTTCACAGGAGCCTTCTTGACTGCAGGCTTAGCTGCTGGCTTCTTTGCCGCTGGCTTTGCAGCTGGCTTAGCAGGAGCCTTCTTAGCTGGAGCCTTCTTCGCAGCAGCAACAGTCTTCTTGACGGTTGCAGTGGTCTTCGCTGCATCCTTCTTGATGGTGCCTGCAGCGTGTGCAAGGTCCTTGCCTACGGAAGCTGCGGTCTTCGAAGCGTCCTTCTTGACAGTGGTGGCAACCTTCTTGGTGGTGGTTGCTGCCTTCTTCGCAACTACAGTTGCGTCGGCGGTGACGTCCTCTACCTTGTCAGCTACAACAGCAGCGGTTGCACCAGCCTGCTTTGCGCCTGAGCGGAATGCCTTCTTAAGGGAGGAAAGGAAAGATGACTGAGCCATCGAGATAACACTCTCATTTCATGATCGGGTGTGGGAACAAAGTTCGTACTTAAGCGTAACCTGAGTGTTTCTTATGAGCACTGAAGTGAGTAGTGAGCCGTAACTCGTGTCGACCAGCAACTAACATGAACAAGTGAGTTCAACAGCACTACCTCCCTCAAATTACGTCAGCGTCACGTGGGGTATTCGCACCGACTCAGGTGGACTCACCGTCACTCTTCTTCACCGCGCAGGCATCATGAGCCAAGCCGGTGCAGGCAACGTCACCGTGCTGACGTTTGATAACTTTGCTGACTACGACAAGGTCGAGGTTGAGCTGCGCAAGATGGGCCGCCTCTTCGGTGATGTCTCTATCCGCAACGTGTGGGATTGGCTTCGCACCGAGCAGGTTCCTGCTCGTGCGACGGGAGCCTCAACAGCAATCGACAAAGCATTCACCCCGATTGCTGATTCTGATTCTTACGAATCCACCTACCGCGGTGGCAAGGAAATCTCCCGCACGCGATTTGCCTCTGACGACCTCACTGTGTTGCAAGTGGACCACTTCCGTGAAGATGGCACCTTAATGCTCAGCGACCGCAGGGACTTCCGCGAGCGCGGTGTGCGTGGCGGTCGCCGCATCATTCTGTGTGATTCACAGGGCACACCCTACAAGATGTGGAAAGTGGCTAACGAGTTTTATCACTGGTTGCTGGATCGCATGTTTGGCAAGACTCCCACGACCTACATTGTGGATAGCAAGACTGCGGTGGGAATGTTTGTGGAATATCGTCGTCGCACGGCGCTCACGGTCCATGTGATTCAGGGTGCTCACATTGAGGGTGTTACCTCTGTTGGGCGTCCCATCTTGAGTGAAGCCCGCAGTCGGAGTATTCGGAATCTTCCTGCCTTTGATCTGGTGGCCACCTTGACCAAGCGTCAGCGCGGTGATGTGACGAACGTTGTGGGAGCGAGTCCGAATCTGGTTGTGATTCCAAACTCGGTTCCGTTGCCGGATCCCAGCTCTATCACTCTTGAGCGAGCTTGTGATCGTGGAATTGTGGTGGCTGCGTTCATTCCTCGTAAGCGCGTGCACCTGGCTATCGAAGCTGCAAGCAAGGCTCACTCAACTGTGCCCATTCACCTCGATGTCTATGGTGACGGCGAGAGTAAGCCTGAAGTGGATGCCATGGTGGCAGCCACAAATGCCACAGGCTTTGCCACTCTTCACGGTTACAACACCACTGCTCTGGGTGAGACCAAGACGGCGAGCTTTATTCTGATTACTTCTGAGACTGAGGGCACTCCCCTGGTTTTGCTGGAAGGCATGGCAGCAGGCTGCATCCCCATCTCGTTTGATATTCGTTATGGCCCTAGCGACATCATTGTGGATGGCGTCAATGGCTTCCTCATTCCAGATGGCGACACAGACGCTATGGCTTCCGCCATTGTGCGTCTGCAGTCGATGCCTGCGGAGAAGGTAGCGGCCATGCGAGCGGCAGCAATCCAGGCGGTGCAGTCATTCAATGACGCCGCTGTGGTGGAGTTGTGGAATTCAGAGTTGCGGAGAGCATGGAAGCGGAAGACAGCCCGCTGGTGGCGCGCATTGCGAAAATGGCAGGCATCCCATACCGAAAAGACCTATGCCCGCCGCGCACCGGAAATTGGTGCAAAACTCCCTCCCGCACCCCGGCGTTAGCGTTCTAGGCTGAGACCATGACTTCTCAGGATTCATCCCAGATCATTTCCGTTCCCACCTACGGCACTCCCAGCGTGGATGACTCGTGCTACATCGCACCAGGCGGTCGTCTGGCCGGCGATGTGACTCTTCACGCCAACGTGGGTATCTGGTTCAACGCGGTTCTTCGTGGAGACTACGAACCGATCGTGATTGGTGAGGGCTCCAACATCCAAGACAACGTGAGTGGACACGTCGACACCGGCTACCCCCTCACCTTGGGTAAAAACGTCTCTGTCGGACACAACGCTGTGATCCACGGGTGCACCGTGGAAGATGACTGCCTGATTGGTATGCATGCCACCGTGATGAATGGCGCCGTGATTGGCAAGGGTTCCCTCGTTGCTGCCGGCGCCTTGGTGCTGGAAGGAATGATTGTTCCTCCTGGCTCACTCGTAGCTGGTGTCCCAGCAAAGGTGCGCCGCGAGCTCACTGAAGAAGAGCAAGAGGGCGTGCGCAACAATGCTGCGAACTACCTCAAGCGGCTTGAAATCTACAAGGCTGAAGCTGAAGGCATCTAACTACTGAAAGGACACTGATTGGGGATCAATTCTTTTATCGCTGGGATACCAGGCAACGTAGAAACCATCCTTCAATGAGGCTGTGACCTCGGTGCCGTCCGTGAGCGAAAAAGTGACCCTCGTTGTTCCTTTAGGGGCAAAACCTGAGACATAACTGATTGAGTCACCATTTACCCGCTCCACACTGGATTCGGCCACTACACCTGGCATTGATTCTTGCCCTCCAGACATGACGGTCAAAGATTCAACGCTCAACTTGTCTCCCTCGACTCTGGTTACACAGATCGCATTTTGTCCTTCTTGGGTGAATATAGACAACGCCATATCGCCTCTGTAATCAACAAGGGTGGGTGGAGTGAGGTTGATTGGAGCAAGAGCTTCTTCATCATTTTCAGAGTGTGTTGCTGCCTCACATACCTCTCTAAATCTTTCGGACTCTTCTGAAGAGACAGTTTTCGGAGTTGCAGCCCAGGCTGTTTCAGATCCTGGAAGAGCAGAAAAAACTACAGTTGCAATAACGACGAATGATGCAGCCAGAGCGAAAGACACTCTAAATCCCGCTCTGTTTTTCGAAATCGGCTTCACCACGACAAAATCCTTGGAACTTCTCGGATTCTGGGGATATGTCACCGCAGAATAACTCTGCTGAATCGCGCTTATCAAGTCATCATGTGCTTCGCGGTTAGAGTTCTGATTGTTGTGCTGAGTCATGAAAGGTCCTTACCTTGCACTGTGTATTTCTTTCTCAGGGTTGTGAGCGCTCTGTTTAAGTGAGCTCCGACTGCCCCTACGGAAATACCGAGAGTGTCAGCCGTCTCTTGGCTGTTAAGTTCCAGAATGATGCGAAAAACTAAAACCTCTCGCTGTCTCATTGGAAGTTGAGAGATAGTGGCATGCAGGGCCTCGTCGAAGCCTTCATCAATATTCGTTGCGGCTTCAGGTTCTATGAGAACCATCATCTTTTTCTGGAAACGCCGCGCTTTTCTGTGTGAATCAATAAATATATTTTTTGCAGTGATGGCAACCCATCCCGAAGGCGAAGGATGAGTTTGTAGCGAATCCCATTGAGCGTGCGCTCTCACAAAAGCTTCAGCGGTTGCATCCTCTGCATCGTGAAAGTTCCCAACAGTTGCAAAAACTGTTCGGAATATTCGATCGCGCTGAGCACGGTAAAAATCTTCGAAGAGGATCTTCGACTCTTCGAGCTTTTGAGTATTGATGTCCATGTATGGAGTGTCTTTGAGCTCAACTGTGCGAGGAAAACAAATGCTTTCCTCGCACAGCCTACGGCCTCAAAATTACTAGTTTCCGAAGGAGCCGGTTTGCGGATTTTCCGAGACAGTAGCCTCTCCAGAGAACTGAAGTTCTCCCAAATCTGCAGGCGGGACATCTCCAATGTATGTCTTGCTCTCTACCGGGTTTCCGTTGAGGTCATACGCCCCTCCGCCACTAGTTACAGCTTCTGAACTTGACGGAGCGCTTGTTGAGGCAACTGCAACCCCAGCAAAAGCGACAATCCCTGCTAAAGAAAGTGCGCTAGCAGTGCCGATAAGTACAAGCTTCTTTTTCTTTTCCATTGTGTTCTCCATTTCTGAACTGTTGTTGTGCTTCATAGTGGATACGAATAACACTGCTGTTTTGTTTACACGAACACAAAAATTCTTTGATATTTATCGAGATTGATGAACCCATAGAGCTCCAATGGCGACAGATCATGCCTTCGAGCTTTTTACAAGTGCGGGAATTATCGGACAGTTACGTACAGGAAAGCGAAAGAGAGTCTTTGAAGCTTAAGAAGATCTGAAGGAGCTCGAACGGCTTTAACGTGTCGCTAACTCCGCTGCCTTGACCACATTGGCCAGGAGCATCGCGCGCGTCATAGGGCCCACCCCACCAGGGTTTGGTGAGAAGTAACCTGCAACTTCAGCGACTGCGGGGTCCACGTCACCGGTGAGCTTGGCCTTGCCTGTCTCTGAGTTCTCCACACGGGTAATGCCCACGTCCAGAACAGCAGCACCAGGCTTGACCCACTCAGGCTTGATGAAGTGGGGAACACCCACAGCAGCAACGACAACATCAGCACGGCGAATCTCGTCTTCGATGTTGACGGTGCGAGAGTGCGTCAGCGTCACCGTTGCATCAATGCCCTTGCGGGTAAGCAGTAGCCCCAGAGGGCGACCTACGGTAAGCCCTCTGCCCACCACGGTGACGTGCTTGCCGGACAGGGGAACGTCGTAGCGCTGGAGCAGTTCCACAATTCCAGCAGGGGTGCAGGGAAGTGGCGAAGCCAGTTCTCCTTCAATCCCCATGACGAGTCGACCCAAGTTCATGGGGTGAAGGCCATCAGCATCTTTGGCAGGATCAATGAGCTCGAGTGCTGCCTGTTGGTCTAGTCCATCAGGCAGAGGAAGCTGCACGATGTAGCCGGTAACGGCAGGGTCTGCATTGAGGGTGCGAATAGCATCCTCAACATCAGCCTGGGTGGCAGTAGCAGGCAGATCAACTCGTATCGAGTTGATGCCTACCTCTGCACAGTCACGGTGTTTGCCAGCGACATAGGAACGCGATCCGGGATCATCGCCCACCAACAGCGTGCCCAAACCAGGGGTGATGCCCTTGGCTTTAAGTGCTGCGATGCGGCTAGCGAGTTCACCCTTGACGGCAGAAGCTGTTGCTACTCCGTCGAGAGTGATTGCTACCACTGCTCGAGGCCTGGGTACAGGGGGAAGTTCTCGGTGAGGACCTTGACGCGTGCCTTGAGCGCAGATACGTCTGCGCCAGGCTTGAGAGCCTCTGCGATGACATCTGCAACCTCAGTGAACTCTGCGTCGCCGAAGCCACGAGTTGCCAAAGCAGGAGTACCAATACGCAGACCCGAAGTGACCATGGGTGGACGTGGGTCGAAGGGGACGGAGTTACGGTTCACAGTGATGCCAGAAGCATGCAACACGTCTTCTGCCTGCTGACCATCTAGGGGAGAGTTACGCAGGTCAACGAGTACCAGGTGCACTTCAGTGCCACCGGTGAGAACGTCAACGCCCGCTGCCTTCATGTCGGGCTGGGTGAGGCGGTCAGCGATGAGCTGTGCGCCGCGCAAGGTGCGCTGCTGGCGCTCCTTGAATTCAGGTTCCATCGCGAGCTTGAAGGCAGTTGCCTTAGCTGCGATGACGTGCATGAGTGGGCCACCCTGCTGTCCAGGGAACACAGCACTGTTGAGCTTCTTTGCGAGCTCTTCGTCACGGCTGAGGATCAGACCTGCACGGGGACCACCAAGGGTCTTGTGAACGGTAGTGGAAACCACGTCAGCGAAAGGCACGGGGTTGGGGTGCAGACCTGCTGCAACGAGACCGGCGAAGTGAGCCATGTCTACCCAGAGCTTGGCGCCAACTTCATCTGCGATCTCACGGAACGCAGCAAAGTCGAGGTGGCGAGGGTATGCCGACCAGCCGGCAATGATGACAGCTGGCTTGTGCTCGTGAGCAAGCTTGCGCACAACATCCATGTCGACGAGGAAGGTTTCGGG
>JBEGUL010000076.1:0-16583 GCA_041178865.1 Actinomycetota bacterium
CTGTGAGTACCTTGACGCCACCGGCAGGAAAGCAATTTGCTGGCTGGGAAGATATTCCGGCTTCAACTGGCGCAATGGCATCAAACGCTTCTTACACGGTGAGCCAAAACACTGAGCTGACTCATGTCTGGGTCAACATCAGCAATAACCAGCAACAGAACCAATCAGCAACATTCACCACAGCCAACTACAGTTTTCAGAGGGCATCTGGGCCTTCATTTTCCACGCTTGCTGTTGGTGCTAACGTCCCGGCATTCACCGCGACTTTTAGTGGTTACTCCGACGGCGTTGCAGTAAATCAGGTCAACTACCTGCTGGGCGACCCCTATAACAACATCTTCTATACAGTTCCGGGTTCTGTTACGAACAACAGCCAGAATTATGCTGCCTGGGATCCTGCAGCATCCACCTGTGGCATCACCGCCATACGTATTGGTGGGGTTGCACAAACTGCAAACAGCGGAATTACGTGTGTAAAGTCCACTACGTCATCGGCACCTATCCAGTACTGGAATGCAGTCAAATTCTCCACGCCTACAACTGCTGAAATCTCCATCGATACTGCTGCCGGTGTTTTTGTTGTGAGCCAGGCGGGAAACTTGAACTACTTCGCAACCCTGTTCAACAACGTGGGTTCAACTACGTATCGCTCTACCTCGATCCAAGCTTTTGATGGTGCTGGCCAGTCATCACCTTCTGTTCAGCAGTCCTCTCCCGTGAGCTTCACTATTCCTGTAGCACCTGGACAGCGAATTGTGGGAGAAGATGTCACAATCACTGCCAATGACTTGGCTGTGAGCACGGACTACTCGGTTGTATTGCGCAGTACTCCTCAGATTCTTGCGCAGGGACGTACTGTTTCTAGCTCGTTCAATACCTCGGTGACAATCCCCAACAACCTCGAGCCTGGCTGGCACTCCATCACCTTTAGTGCAACACGTTCTGATGGCGCTGCGCTGGAAGAAAAGGTCTACTTCAAGATCAATGCTGATGGCACGCTATTGGCGAGCACAACAGACATCCCTGCGGAACTTGCGCTCACAGGAATGGTGACAGGTGGAGCAATTCCGCTATCGGTCATCGTGCTGCTTCTGGGCTTCGCGGCATTCTTCGTCGCTCGTGAAATCAACCCTGACTTCATGCGCGTGATGACTCTGACTCGTAACGCAGATGGTGAGCTGGAGTTCATCAAGCGTCGCATTCGATCAACCGAGTTCTAAACGCATCTGCGCTGTTAAGCTAACGCCATGAAGGCAGTTCAGTTCGACAGCTTTGGTGGGCCACTCTATGTAGCAGAAATTGAGATGCCTGAGGCGCCGGTTGATGGCGTCGTGATTGAGGTGAAGGCTGCCGGGCTGTGTCGCTCTGACTGGCATGCGTGGCAAGGTCATGATCCTGACATCACAGCCTTTCCTCACGTTCCAGGGCACGAGTTTGCTGGTGTTGTGCACGAGGTGGGCTCTGGTGTTACTTCACTCAAGGTCGGTGACCGTGTTGTCTTTCCCTTTGTTTGTGGCTGTGGTGAGTGCTCCTGGTGTGAGTCTGGGAATGCTCAAGTCTGCCCCGATCAGTGGCAGCCAGGTTTCAGTGGACAAGGCACCTATGCCGAATACGTTGCTATTCCACGTGCAGAGTTCAATGCTGTTGTGCTTCCTGATGCGGTTTCATTCGACGTGGCTGCCAGCCTAGGCTGCCGCTTTGCCACGTCGTATCGAGCCAACAAGCACGTTGCTGGAGTTCAGCCTGGTGAAACTGTGGCCGTCTTTGGCTGCGGCGGAATAGGTCTCGCCGCCATCATGATTGCCGCCGCCTCCGGTGCAGCAGTGGTAGCAGTTGATGTGAACCCTGAGGCTCTTGCTCTAGCAACACAGGTTGGTGCAACACATGTGTTCAACGCTGCCGAGGTGGATGCGGTCGAGGCCATTCGTGAAGCGATCCCTGGTGGCGTGGATGTCTCTATTGATGCACTCGGAAGTATCCCCACTGCCAGGTCAGCTGTCGAGAGCCTGAGGGTTCAGGGTCGTCACGTTCAGATTGGTTTGCTCTTGCCTGCCAAGATCGGCGACAAAGCAACGGTGCCTATGCATGTCGTCATTGCTAAAGAGATTCAGGTACTTGGATCTCATGGAATGGCGGCAGCGGCCTACCCAGAGATGCTGGCAGACATTGCTGCCGGAATCATTGATCCCAGCACCTTCATTACCCACAGAATCCCACTGGATGCTGTGCCAGAGGCACTCGCTCAGATGAGCACCGGCACAGAGCCTGGTGTCACCATCATTCAGCCATAAAGATGTGGGTTTAGTGCAGCGCTGAGTTCAGCACAATTCCCACACCGCTGCGCGAGGTGACCTCAACTGCGCCGGTGAGGGAGTTTCGACGGAACAACAGGTTATTCACGCCAGATACTTCCTTGGCTTTGAGCACTGTGGTGTTCTCGCCATCGATGACGTTGACCTTGGTTCCTGCAGTCACATAAAGGCCAGCCTCCACGACGCAGTCATCACCGATGGAAATGCCAATGCCGGAATTCGCTCCTAAGAGCGAACGCTGACCAATCTGAACCTTCTCAGTGCCACCGCCGGAAAGCGTGCCCATTATCGAAGCGCCGCCGCCAATGTCGGAACCATCGCCAACTACAACGCCTTGAGAGATGCGGCCTTCAACCATCGAGGTGCCGAGGGTTCCGGCGTTGAAGTTCACAAAGCCTTCGTGCATGATGACCGTGCCAGGTGAGAGGTAAGCACCTAGGCGGACGCGTGATGCGTCTGCGATGCGCACACGGTCAGGCGTGACATAGTCGGTCAGGCGAGGGAATCGGTCGATTCCCTGAGCCTGAATGCCCGCACGCAGCAAGCGTGGACGCAACGCAGTGAAGTCGTCAGGGTGAACGGGGCCAGCGTTTGTCCAGACCACGTTAGGGAGTTGTCCAAAGATGCCATCGAGGTTGATGGTGTTGGGCTGAACGAGCAGGTGAGAAAGTAAGTGGAGGCGCAGGTAAGCATCCGAAGCGCCGTTGGCGGGCTCGTTGAGGTTGATTTCGACAGTCACGGCTTCGAGCTTCACATTTCGGCGGGCATCTTCTCCGACGAGGTCTTCGATCTCGGCAGGAACGATCCACTTGTCACGACCGGCTGGCAACTCTCCCAGTTGCGGTGAGGGATACCAGGTGTCGAGAACGGTGCCATCACCGGCAATAGTTGCCAGGCCATAACCCCATGCGTGCGTGTTCGTCTGCGTAGAAACCATGCCTCTAGGTTACCGGCGATAAACTTGGGCTATGTCCCCTTCTGGCCCGCTTGATCTCACGCGTTCAAGCGTGGAACTCACCGCGGACATCTGCAATATCGAGTCTGTCTCAGGTAACGAGAAAACTCTGGCAGATGCCATCGAAACAGCACTTGCGGGTGCGGGTCACCTTGAGTTGATACGCAACGGGAACGCACTTGTTGCGAAGACCAACTTGGGTCGTGCGCAGCGTGTGGTTATCGCTGGGCACCTTGATACTGTCCCCGTGAATAACAATCTTCCTGTTCGCTACAGCGAAGACGAAGGCGCCGAGTGGCTCTGGGGTCGCGGAACCGTCGACATGAAGGCTGGAGTGGCGGTAGCCTTCAAATTAGCCGCAGAACTCTCAGAGCCCGCCTACGACATCACCTGGATTTGGTACGACAACGAAGAGGTTGCCTCGGAACTCAATGGCCTAGGTCGTTTAGCTGCGCAGGCACCTGAACTTCTCAAAGCTGACTTTGCCATCTTGGGTGAACCCAGTAATTCCACCGTGGAGGGTGGCTGCAACGGCACCCTGCGCGTAGAGGTGCGCACGCACGGCGTCCGCGCACACTCAGCACGCGCATGGAAGGGTGAGAACGCCATACACAAGCTTGCACCTGCTCTTGTTGCTCTGGCTGCATACAGCCCTGCTACGGTCACGGTGGATGGCTTGGACTACCGCGAAGGTCTCAGTGCAGTGGGTGTCTCTGGTGGCGTTGCAGGCAACGTGATTCCGGATGAAGCAGTGTTGACGGTGAACTACCGTTTTGCTCCTGACAAAAACGTAGCTCAAGCGTTGGCCCACGTTGAAGACGTGTTTGCTGGCTTCGAAGTTGTTGTCACCGACAGCGCTGAAGGTGCTCGTCCAGGGCTGACTGCAGCACTGGCACAAGACTTTGTTGCTGCGGTGGGCGCAGAACCTATGCCAAAGTATGGCTGGACAGATGTTGCCCGCTTCTCTGCTCTTGGTATTCCTGCCGTGAACTTTGGTCCCGGTGATCCCTCACTGGCTCACGCTGATGACGAGCGTGTGTTGACCAGTCAGATCATGGAGTGCGAGCGCGCTCTGCGCAGCTGGCTGACACAGTAGCGAGTATCTGGGGGATGGCGAAGACGCGATTGCCGTGGTGGCTCAAAGTCACCTTGGTGTTCCTCGTGGGTCGAGCAATATCCACGGCCATGCTTCTGGTGCTGGCCAGCCAGCAGGCGGAGAACGCCTGGACTGGCGCCCAGCCCTCGCTGTGGGATTTCTCCACCATGTGGGATGGTCGCTGGTACAACATCATTGCGGAAACAGGATATCCACGTGAGATTCCGTATACCGAAGACGGGCATGTAGCCGAGAATGCCTGGGCATTCCTCCCTGCCTATCCGGCCATAGTCCGGGGACTCATGCTGGTCACGGGACTGCCGTGGAGTATTTCTGGTGTTCTTATCTCAGTGCTGTTTGCACTTGCCGCATCATTGGTTTTCTATAAAGTCCTGATCAAGCATGTGCCTGCACAGCAGGCACTTTTTGCCATTGTGTTGTTCTCCGTTGCCCCTGTATCGCCGCTTTTCCAACTTGCATACGCCGAGTCAATGCAGCTGTTCTTGATTGCTCTGGTAATTCTGTTGATGCAACGCAGGCTCTATGTCTGGGTCATTCCGGTCGTCATTGTGTTGTCGTTGACCAGGCCGGGAGCTCTTGCGATTGCCTTAGCAATCGGGTTGACGTGGATCTATCGCTTTGCCAAGCGAAAGCGTTCTCGCTTCCCCACGCGGGAAAGAGTTCTACTGGCTGTGGTTGCCCTTGTCTCTGCCGCTGCAGGTTTTGCGTGGCTCTTTATTGCAGCCTGGGTAACGGGAGTTCCGAACGCCTATCTCGATACGGAATTAGCGTGGCGCTCTGCCTACATTGGTTATCAGGAACTTGTGCCTTTTACCCCCTGGATTCATGCTGCGCAGTGGTGGACGACCAACTTTGGCTATCCAGAACTTGGTGGCTATATCTTCCTAGGCGCCGTGGTCTTGGGATTCTTTATCTTCTTGATCACACCGGCAGTCAAAAAGCTAGGCGTGGACGTCAGGTTCTGGCTGGCCAGTTATGCGCTGTATGTCTTGGCAGTGTTCTTTCCGCAGTCGAGTACATTCCGTCTGCTTGCGCCACTCTTTCCCGCATTGGGTGCGGTAGCAGCACCCACTTCCAAGGCCTATCGCGTGATCATGGTGGTGCTGTTTATCGTGCTGCAGTGGGGCTGGCTTCTGATCTGCTGGCGTATTGACGGATACGACTGGAGTCCACCCTAAAACCCGTCCGAAACAACGGATTCCGTAGGTGTTTGGGGCTGTGAAGTGGTTTTTGGGCATCAAACAATACGGGATAATAGAAGTACACAAAGTAAGTGAAAGGGGTGGCCTAAATGGCTGCAATGAAGCCACGGACCGGCGACGGACCCATGGAGGCTGTCAAGGAAGGTCGCCTCATTATTGTGCGCGTACCTCTCGAAGGTGGTGGCCGTCTGGTCGTCTCCGTCAACGACGCTGAAGCGAAGGAGCTTCACGACGTTCTGTCTAAGGTAGTTCCTGCCTAGCAAACAACTTCTTCGGTTCGCCGAATAAGAAAACCCCCGCTCAGAAGAGCGGGGGTTTTTTTATGAAGTCAGCTGTTAGGCAATCTTGGTGAACTGGAGCAGGCCATCTCCAGCAGGGGAAAGTGAAGCCACGATGTTCTCGGACTCACTTGCTTCCGTCAGCACAGAGCGGTAACCGGCAACAACACCCGCACGCTTAGCGGGGTTAGCCACATCACCTTCTTGCAGAATGTGTGGCACAAGCACGGTTCCACCGATGCGAACCAGACGAAGAGCGTGCTCAACATTCTGAGCAACCTGTGCGGGGTCGCCATCAACGAGGACAATGTCGTAGCTGTTCTCGTTCATGCGAGGAAGAACATCCAGTGCTTTACCCGTAATGAGGCGCACGCGGCTTGCAGGGTAGCCGGCCTCGGTGAAGAGTTCACGAGCTTGCTCGTGATATTCAAATTCAGGATCAATCGAGGTCAGAGTTGCCTCGGGAGCGCCGGAGAGAAGCCACAGACCGGAAAGACCAAGCCCTGTTCCAATCTCGATGATGTTAGTCGCATTGGTCGCTGCTGCGACAAGTGCAAGCTGTGCTCCTGTAGCAGGAGAAATCACATTCACGCCGTGCTCAAGGGAGATGGCGCGGGCTTTAGCCTGGGTGCTCGACTCAACATCAAATTCGTTGAGGAACTTCCACGTTAGTTCGTTGTGTGTCACGTCAGACTCCTTTGTTTTAGCGTAGAGCCATCCCTGTGGTTAGGCGCGGTAGTCTCGTAGTGTGTTTGGTTTGACCTTCGAGAAATTACTCCTCATCGGGGTGATTGCTGTCTTCATTATTGGTCCTGAACGCCTGCCGGCATACTCAGCAAAATTCGGTCAATTTGTTCGCAAGCTCAAAGAAATGAGTTCGGGAGCAAAGGACCGGATCAAAGAAGAGCTCGGTGATGACTTTGATGAGGTTGAGTGGAAGAAACTCGATCCACGTCAATACGATCCGAGGCGAATCATTCGAGAAGCTCTCCTCGAGGACAGCGTCCCCGGGGTAGGCGATGCCCCTAGTCGAACGAAACTTTCTCCAATTACTGCGCCAGATATTGCAGACTCTGCCTATGCCAAGGCTCAGGCAAGGAAAGCCGGATCTCAGAGAGATCCAAACTCGGCAACGCCGTTTGACCTTGAGTCAACCTAAAGTTTTAGTGAGCTCGATGGCATCCAGCGAGATGGTCATCGACTAATCCTGCGGATTGCATCAATGCATACATCGTGGTGGCACCCACAAACTTAAAGCCCAACTTCTTGAGAGCTTTACTCAGCTGTTCTGATTCAATGGTCACGGCAGGGACCTCTGCAAGAGTTCTATAACGTGTCTGCTCATCTCCAGCGCCGGCATTGGTGCGCTGCCTCGACATGGGTTGGAACGACCAGATCAGATCGTGCAAGGCGCCAGGTGACTGAGCGAGCATTGCCTGAGTGAGCTTGGCATTTTCAATCGTCGCCACAATCTTGGCTCGATTGCGAATGATGCGCTCATCGAGCATCAAGCGCTCCACATCGCCATCTGAGTAACTGGCAACCCTATCGATATCGAAGTTGTCGAAAGCATCACGAAAACCGGGACGACGCTTCAAGATAGTGATCCAACTCAGCCCAGCTTGAAATGCTTCAAGTGAAATCTTTTCAAAGAGCTTCTGGTCGCCCAGGAGCTTCACGCCCCACTCTTCATCGTGGTAGCGCATGTATTCGGGGTCAGTTCCTACCCAGCCACAGCGAGCGAGGCCGTCTTCACCAACCTCAAGGTCTTGATATGCCATTTACTTATTTCGCATTACTTGTAGCTAATGCCTTCGATGTCCAAGAGCTGAATCTTGGTTGAAACACCCGAGCCACCTGAGTAGCCAGTGAGCTTGCTGTTGCCAGCCAAGATCCGGTGACACGGAACAATGATGGGTACGGGATTTGCTCCCACAGCCCCGCCCACTGCGCGAGCTGCTTTGGGGTTTCCCGCTCGAGCTGCCAAGTCTCCATAGGACGCGTGACCACCATAAGGAATGTTGAGAAGCTCATGCCAGATGGCCTGCTGGAATTCGGTGCCCACTAGCTTCACTGGAACATCAAAGTCATGACGCTTTCCTGCGAAGTATTCACCCAATTCCTTGGTGGCCTGCTTGATTACCTTGTCGGGCTCACCTGGACGACCACCGTGTTGCAAGCGGCCGTGAGGGGAGCCTTCTACGCCCTCAATGCTCAGAAAGGTGATGGCTTCACCATCGCTGGTTAGTTCAATCCGCCCCAAGGGTGAATCAATCGTGGCAAAGGTGGAGGTCATAACTACAAAGATAATGGGGCTGCCACCGCATGCGGTAGCAGCCCCATCGGGATACTGACATCAAGTAGTGGCGACGAAACCCTACTGAGCCAGAGTGTTAGACGATCTTGGCGCCTTCCTTGAGGACACCCTCAAGGATTTCGCGGATCTCGGTGAATTCCTTGGGTCCGATGGTCAGCGGTGGTGCAAGCTGAACAACGGGGTCTCCACGGTCATCTGCTCGGCAGAACAGGCCTGCGTCGTAGAGGGCCTTGGAGAGGAAGCCGCGGAGGAGACGCTCGGACTCGTCGTCGTTGAAGGTCTCCTTGGTGGCCTTGTCCTTGACGAGCTCGATGGCGAAGAAGTAACCGTCACCACGCACGTCACCGACGATGGGGATGTCGAGGAGTTTCTCCAGCTCAGCACGGAACAGTGGCGAGTTGGTGCGCACGTTCTCGTTGAGCTTCTCTTCTTCGAAGATGTTGAGGTTCTCGAGAGCAACAGCTGCTGACACGGGGTGGCCTGCGAAGGTGTAACCGTGAGGGAAGTAGCTGGTTCCCTTGGAGAAGGGCTCGTAGATCTTGTCGGAGATGATGGTTGCACCGATAGGGGAGTAGCCACTGGTCATGCCCTTGGCGCAGGTGATCATGTCGGGGATGTAGCCATATGCGTTGCAGGCAAACATTTCTCCGATACGACCGAAGGCACAAATAACCTCATCGGACACCATGAGCACATCGTGCTTGTCGCAGATTTCGCGCACGCGCTCCATGTATCCGGGAGGCGGTGCGAAAGCGCCACCTGAGTTCTGTACGGGCTCGAGGAAGACAGCTGCAACAGTGTCGGGACCTTCGAACTCAATCATTTCTTCGATGCGGTTCGCAGCCCACTGACCGAATGCATAAAGGTCATCACCGTGCTGCTCAGCGCGGTAGAAGTTGGTGTTGGGAACGCGGAAGGTCGAAGGAACCAAAGGCTCGAACATTTCCTTCCTTGCAGGGATACCCGTAATGGAAAGAGCGCCCTGAGGGGTTCCGTGGTAGGCAACAGAGCGAGAAATCACCTTGTGCTTGGTGGGCTTGCCCATCTTCTTCCAGTACTGCTTTGCCAGCTTGAAAGCGGTTTCAACAGCTTCACCACCACCGGTGGAGAAGAAGACCTTGTTCAAGTCACCTGGTGCGTAGTCAGCAAGGCGGTCTGCCAGCTCAATAGCGGAGGGGTGGGCGTAAGACCAGATGGGGAAGAAGGCGAGTTCTTCAGCCTGCTTAGCTGCAGCCTGAGCCAAACGCTTACGTCCGTGACCTGCCTGAACAACGAAGAGACCGGAGAGGCCGTCGATGTAGCTCTTGCCCTGGATGTCAGTGATCATGTGACCGTCACCCTTGACGATGATGGGCACGCCATTCTCGTGCATCACCGATTGACGGGTGAAGTGCATCCAGAGGTGATCGCTGGCCTTCTTCTGAAGGTCCTTGTTGTTGTAGACAGGTGCTACATAAGGCTTCTCTGCCTCTGTGGCTGCTGCAGGAGTGACAACATGTGCTGATGCTGCATGAGCAGCAGCTTTTGTTTTCCGTGAAGTGAATAACGGCATTTTTTATCGCGTTCCCCAGTTATATAACTGTTTGTGGAGCTTGAGATATACGAAGGTTTCGGTTGAAACCACGCCCTCAAGCTTTCGGATCTGTTCGTTGAGAAGATTGATGAGATCTTCGTCTGACTCACAGACAACTTCGGCCATGATGTCGAACGACCCGGCAGTGAGCACCACGTAGTCGACGGCAGAAAGAGCAGCAAGCTGGTCAGCAATCGCGCGGGTGTCACCCGAGCAGCGCAGGCCGATCATTGCTTGGCGGTAGAACCCGAGCTGCATAGGGTCAGTCACAGCGACCACCTGCATTACTCCAGCATCTGTCAGCTTCTGCACGCGTTGGCGCACAGCAGCTTCAGAAAGACCCACTGCCTTGCCGATTTCGGCATAGGAGCGACGGCCGTCCTCTTGCAGCTGTTCAACGATGGCCTTGGACACATCATCGAGCTGCGCGGCACGAGTCTTAGAGTTCATGCGCTTGATTCTGGCAGTAAAAAAGACCCATGGCAAGTGAAACCGCACTTTTCTGCGTATAAAACTACGAATTCCTCAGAAAAGTACTTCTTTCACTATCGGTTTTCGCCTTATGCTGGGTGCATGAGTACTCACGCATTAAAGAACTTCGTCAACGGCCAGTTTGTGGAATCCAGCTCGGATGAGCGCCTCGAGATTCTTAATCCCGCCACTGAAGAGGTGTATGCCTCCAGTCCCGTCTCCAATGAGAAAGATGTTGCCGACGCCTATGGCGCCGCGGCAACAGCATTCGAGGCCTGGGGAGAGACCACCCCCAGTGAGCGCTCCCTCGCACTGTTCCGCATTGCAGATGCAATGGAGTCACGTGCTCGTGAATTCGCTGAGGTTGAATCGCGTGACACTGGTAAGCCACTCGAGACGCTCGTGGAATACGAAATCATGCCTTCAGTGGACCAGATTCGTTTCTTTGCCACCGCAGCACGTCACCTTGAAGGAAAGTCTGCCGGGGAATACATGGCTGACCACACCTCAATGATTCGCCGCGAACCCATCGGTGTCATTGGACAGGTCACCCCCTGGAACTACCCCCTCAACATGGCAGTGTGGAAGTTTGCTCCCGCTATTGCTGCCGGTAACACCATCGTGTTGAAGCCGTCAGACACGACTCCTGCTTCCACCATGTTGCTGGCCGAGATGGCTTCTGAGTTTCTTCCTGCTGGTGTGTTCAACGCCGTCATGGGAAGCCGTGACACCGGTAAGGCCATGGTGGAGAACAAGACTCCTCAGATGATCTCCATCACCGGTTCGGTACGTGCCGGAATGGAAGTGGCTAAGTCCGCAGCGACCGACCTCAAGCGCGTCCACCTCGAACTTGGCGGCAAGGCACCCGTTATCGTCTTCGACGACGCAGATATTCCTTCTGCAGTTGAGGGCATTGTCGGTGCTGGTTACTTCAACGCCGGCCAAGACTGCACTGCAGCTACTCGTTTGCTCGTGCAGGCAGGTATCTATGACGAGTTCATGGCAGAGCTGGTCACGTATGCCCGAGCAAACGCAATTACAGGTTCACCCTTGGATGCCAACACCATGTTTGGTCCCGTCAACAATGTGAACCAGATGGCTCAGGTCCAGGGCTTCATTGAGCGCCTTCCTGACAATGCCAGCATCGAGCTCGGTGGTAACCGCATTGATTCTCGTGGCTACTTCCACGAGGCAACCATCATCTCTGGGCTCAAGCAGACCGATGAGGCTATCCAGAATGAGATCTTTGGTCCAGTCATGACGGTGCAGAAGTTCACCGATGAAGCACAGGCACTGACCTGGGCTAACGACGTGAACTATGCCCTTGCTTCATCGGTGTGGACTCAGAACCACGGCCGCGCGATGCGCATGGCCAAGAAGCTGGACTTTGGTGTCGTATGGATCAACACCCACATCCCCATCGTTGCGGAGATGCCACACGGTGGCTTCAAGCACTCGGGTTACGGCAAGGACCTTTCCGGATACGGCTTCGATGACTACACCCGCATCAAGCACGTGATGAGCTACATCGGGAACTAAGCCGGAGTAATTCCGAGGTTAATTCCTGCACGACTGGGCCCGCTGTGAGCAATCACGCGGGCCAGTTCTGTAATGGCCTGAGCAGCAGGATCTTCGGGGTTCGAAAGCACGATGGGGGTTCCCTCGTCGCCGCCTTCACGTAAGCCCAAGCTCAGCGGAATCTTGGCCAGAACTTTCACGGCTTTGTCTTGGCCGATACTCAGTTCGTTGGCTATGGTTTCTGCTCCACCCTCACCGAAGAGAGCCAAGGCGGAACCATCAGGCAGGACAAGTGGTCCCATGTTCTCCACCACGCCCAGTATGCGCTGGCCGGTCTGGCGTGCAACGACGCCGGCACGAACAGCAACCTCGCTGGCAGCGCTCTGCCCCGTGGTCACGACAAGTACTTCCGCGTTGGGCAACTGCTGGCCCACGGTGATGGCCACATCACCAGTGCCAGGAGGCAAGTCAAGGAGGAGGAAGTCGAGATCGCCGAAGTAGACATCGGTGAGGAACTGAGTAATTGTGCGCTGCAGCATGGGGCCGCGCCAGGCCACGGCAGCATTGGCGTTCTCTACGAACATGCCAATACTGATGACCTTCACGTCATGTCCCACGGGGGGAACAATCATGTCATCGAGTCTCGTGGGTTTTGCGGCAATGCCACCTGGAGCAAGCCCCATCAGTGCGGGGATAGAAAAGCCATAGACATCGGCATCCAAGATGCCGACACGGAAACCTTGCTTTGCCAAAGCGGCAGCAAGGTTTGCTGTCATGGTCGACTTTCCCACGCCACCCTTGCCGCTGGTGACGGCAATGACGCGAGTGAGGGTGCCACGCCCGAAAGGGTTCTGCTTGGCTCCGCCGGGGCGGAGTCTGCCTAGAAGTTCTGAGCGTTCTTCTGGTGTCATCACCTGAACATCAACCGTGACTTCGTCAATGCCCTGCACGCTCTCTGCTGCTGCACGAACGTCACTTTCGATCTTCTGAGCTGCAGGACAACCCGCAATTGTGAGGCGAACCTCAACAGAAGCAGTGCTGTTCTGAACAGAGACAGCACCAATCATGCCGAGGTCACCGAGGCTGCGGCGAAGCTCGGGGTCTATGACGGCCCCCGCAGCCTCACGCACTAGCTCAGTGTGATTGCTCACGTGTTACTTGGCAGAACGAGTTGCTGGTCGCGTGGCGGGCTTCTTCGTAACGGGCTTGGCAGGTGCTTCATCCTTCTCGAGTTCCTCGAGCAGGGCACGCAGTTCAGCCTTGATGAAGTCCTTGGTTGCCATGTCCTTCATAGCCAAACGCAGAGCGACAACTTCGCGGGCAAGGTATTCCGTGTCAGCAAGATTGCGCTCAGCACGCTGGCGGTCTTGCTCAAACTGAACACGATCACGGTCATCTTGACGGTTCTGTGCCAGCAGGATCATGGGTGCTGCATACGAAGCCTGCAAAGACAGAATCAGGGTCAAAGCCGTGAAGCCGATTGCGAAGGAGTCAAAACGCCATGGTTCTGGTGCGAAGGTGTTGAACAAAATCCAGACCACAGCGAAAATGGTGAGCCCCAGAAGGAACCACGGGGTTCCCATGCCTCGTGCAATGGTCTCAGTGAAACGACCAAAGCGATCCCTCGAACGAGAAGGGCGTGGGTTCAGAGCACTGAAACCTTTGGGGGATTCGAAGCTTTCATCGTGACGGTTGCTTCGTGCCATGTCAGCCCCTCCTTCCCCGGGTTGCGGGCTTAGCTGCCGCGGCAGCACTCTTTGTTGCAGGACGCTTCTTCGGCGCACGTTTACTCATCGCTGCCGAAGCAGGAGTGTCTTCGTCGTCGTGACTGCGCCAGTCGTCGGGTAGTAAATAGTCAAGGACGTCATCGACGGTGACCACGCCCACAAGGCGGTGGTTTTCATCAATAACGGGAACAGAAACCAGGTTGTAACTGGCAAGAATTCGTGACACTTCAGCAGCCGGTGTATCAACCGAGATGGGCTCAAGACCGGGGTCAATGAGAGCACCCAGGCGCTCGTGTGGTGGGTAACGCAACATGCGCTGGAAGTGAACCATACCCAGGAAGCGCCCAGTGGGGGATTCGTAAGGAGGCAGTGTGATGCAGACCGCTGCTGCCAAGGCAGGCGCGGTCTCATTACGGCGAATCATGGCTAAGCCTTCGGCCACGGTCGACTCTGCAGACAAGATGATGGGCTCGGGAGTCATCAAACCACCGGCGGTGTCAGCGCCAAAGCTCAGCAGCAGACGAACGTCTTCCGCTTCTTCAGGCTCCATCAGGTCGAGTAGGTGTTCACCGCGCTCTTCAGGCAGCTGTGCGATGAGGTCGGCCGCGTCATCGGGCTCCATCTCATCCAATACGTCTGCAGCGCGCTCGTCGTCGAGCTGCGCCATGATTTCAATCTGGTCGCTCTCATCCATTTCCTCGAGCACGTCAGCAAGACGGTCATCGGGGAGCTCTTCCGCAACTTCGAGCATGCGCTCTTGAGGCAGATCAAGCAGGGTGTTTGCCAGGTCAGCAGGGCGGAGCTCTGAGTAGGAAGCAATGAGGGCTTCAGCAGATTGTGGTTCGCCAGCTTCGGTCTTCTCCGTGATGAGAGACCAGGGAACAAGAGCTGTTGGACCCTTGGCAAAAGGTGCGCCAGTTTGACGGGGACGACGCACGAAAAGCTGGCTGATGGCCCATTCGCCGGGACCGGTTTCTTCGATGGCGGCATCTTCGATTTCCGCTTCACCGGAACCATCGTTAAAAGTGACCTTACGGCCTAAGAATTCAGCAAGCAGACGTACTTCGCCACCGCGCTGCTCGAACTTACGGTCAGAAATAGGTCCAGTGGTGATGACCTGGCCACTGCCAATGCTGGAGACACGGCCAATCGAGATAAATACTCTGCGCTTCCCGGGCAATTCAGCCAGCAGACCAACGACACGGGGTGCGTTGTCCTTGCGATAGACCACGAGGACATCACGAATACGACCCAGACGGTCACCCGCGGGGTCGAATACACCGCTGCCGGTCAGGCGCGCTACAAATACTCGTGTTCCAGTCACCTCTCTAACCTACCCGTTATGGCGTATTTACGCCTATCCCGGGGTTAACAGCAGGCTAAATCAGGGCGTCTGAAAGGTGGTTGGGGGTACCGAAGCGGTGTGCGGTGATGCTGACAGCCTGCTCACGCAGGAAAGGCAGCATTTCGATGCGTCCAGCAAGTAAAACAGGACCTGCATAAACGGCAACATCGGGTCGACCGTCAGTTGCAGCAGTAACTTGTGCTGCTGTTCCACCTACGAGACGAATACGCGCATTTGTCAGGTCAGTTTCATTCAAGGACGTCAACCAGGACTCATCTGAACGCTGGTCAACACGAATACCAGTTGCCTGGAGTGCCCAGAGGTAACGCTCACCTAGAGTCGCAGGCACCGAGACCGTGAAGTTGGACTCCGCACGCATGGCTGCCAAGACAACGCGGAACAACTCAACAGGGTTGCCGTTCTCCATGAAGCGGATTCGTGTGGGCACTGAACGGTAGCGGAACACGTTGCGCTCTACACCGAGCTTGGAAACATCCAGTGCTTGATCAAACTCTGTGGACCAAGCGAACTGATCCAGGCTTGCAGCCTGGCGAATCCATGCCAACTCGCCACCACTCAAAGTTTCCGAGCGTTCGATGGCATCGATCAGTGTGAGTACGTGCTTAGAAGTTGGCGCTTGGCCGATATCTGCCGTGCCCGCAATGTTCCAGTTACCCAGTCCAAAGAGGTAGTTTGGTCCACCGGCCTTGGTTCCTGCGCCGACGGCAGACTTCTTCCAGCCGCCAAAAGGCTGGCGCTGCACGATGGCGCCGGTGGTGCCACGGTTCACATAGAGGTTTCCAGCTTGAATGGTCTCTAGCCAGAGGCCTACTTCGTCAGCATCCAGGGAGTGGATGCCCGAGGTGAGGCCGTAGTCAATGGCGTTGACCAAGGCGATGGCTTCTTCCAAGGTGCGCGCGGTCATGATGCCGAGCACGGGGCCGAAGTATTCAGTCAGATGGTATTCGCTACCTGCTTTGACGCCGTCGCGCACACCGGGTGACCACAGCTTTCCTGTCTCATCGAGTTGCTTGGGCTCAACGAGCCACTTCTCGCCCTTGCCGACTGAGGTCAACGCAGAGAGGAGTTTGCCCTTGGCAGGCTCAATGATGGGCCCCATCTGGGTGGTGGCATCCTGGGGGTAACCCACCTTGAGGCTGGAAACGCCATCGATGAGCTGGTTGCGGAAGCGCTGTGAAGTGGCAACTGAGCCCACTAAGACAACAAGTGATGCAGCAGAGCATTTCTGGCCTGCGTGACCGAATGCGGAGTAGATGACATCCTTGGCGGCCAGATCAAGGTCCGCACTTGGGGTGACAATGATTGCGTTCTTGCCGCTGGTCTCTGCCAAGAGAGGAAGGTCGTTGCGCAATGAACGGAACAGCTCTGCTGTTTCGTAGCCACCGGTAAGAATCACACGGTCAACCCGGGGGTCTGAAACCAGCTTGCTTCCCAGAGCGCGGTCGCCCATGTTGACCAGCTGGAGTGCATCGCGAGGAACGCCTGCTTCCCAGAGAGCTTCCACCATGACGGCACCGCAGCGACGTGCCTGTGCTGCTGGCTTGATAATCACAGGGGAGCCGGCAGCTAGTGCAGCCAGGGTTGACCCTGCTGGGATCGCGACAGGGAAGTTCCAGGGGGGAGTGACCACGGTCAGACCTGCAGGTACAAACTCTGCACCAGAAATGCGTCCGAGCTTTTTGGCCTGCTCGGCGTAGTAGTGAGCGAAGTCAATGGCTTCTGTGACTTCAGGGTCAGATTGGTCGAG
>JBEGUL010000077.1:0-46050 GCA_041178865.1 Actinomycetota bacterium
CGCATGCCGCACAGCTCTGTCACCAATGGCGTGCAAGTGAATTTGGAAGCCGAGCGCGTCGTAGTGGGCAACAGCAAGGAGAAGCTCCTCACGGGTCCAGTTAGGCATGCCGTGATCATGAGTTCCCTCATATGGGGCGATCATCTCCGCAGTGGCACTCTCGACAACTCCATCAACAAAGAATTTAATGGTGCGTGCAGAAAGAAGTGATTCATTTTTCGCGGCCTGAACTTCAGAACGCATACGGGTGAATTCATGGGACTGTTCACGCCAGTGATCTGGGTCAGCCCGGAAAGCCAGGTTTGTTCGAACCGTCAGCTGCCCGCGCTCTAATGCGGTCAAGAATTGGCGGTGTCCATTGATATCCACCCAAGCGTCCTGCATCCAGGTGATGCCATTACTGTTTGCCACCTCGCATGCTTTGATGACTGCAGTAACAAGTGCTTCCGGATCGGTAGGTGGGGCAACATCGAGCATCAGATCGCACGCGTGCCATTCACGCAAAGTACCGAGCGGACTTCCATCCGCACGACGCTCAATGCGACCCAGTCGGGGTTCGGGAGTGTCTGTGGTGACGTGAGCACGCTTGAGGGCCTCAGTGTTGCACCACAGTGTGTGATAGTCGGCAGCTCGGAGAATAACTGGACGGTCTGACACGACAGCGTCCAACCACGCTGCATCAAAGTTTCCACCCTCGGACAAAGTGGGGTCATAGCTTCCGCCACGAATCCATTCAATGTCGGGGTTTTCTTCTGCATACTCGCGAACAGCTTCAACGATGGCTTCAATGCTGCGCTTGCCGGTAATTTTGGGTCCTTGATATTCCAACCCAGCAAAAACTGGATGGCAGTGACCGTCAGAGAATGCGGGCATTAAAAATCGCCCTTGAAGATCTACGGTTGAGGTGGCTTCATCTAGCAGGGCCAATGCATCTTCGCCAATGGCGGTAATGATGTCACCTGTCATCGCTAGTGCTGAAGTTGTTGTATTTGGCTCCAGCCAGACGACACCACCGTGGAATACGGTGGTGTCGTCTGCTGACGCATCGTGAAAGATGGTCATGTGCTGATTAGCCCTTGAATGCTTCCCAGATCTTGGAGTAGTTCGTCAGTTCCTCGTTGTTACAAGGCTTGACTGGCTTAGCTCCGGTGTATCCGGCAGGCATGGTGATGGCTGAGCTGGAGGAAAGTGCTGGGTCCATCAGCTCGTTTGTTCCGGTGATGCCCGAGGCGTAGCCCTGAACATTTACAGCGATTGCCATGTTTTCAGGATCCATCATCCAGTTGATGAAGGTCTTTGCCTGGTCAACGTTTACAGCACCCGAGGGAACTACGAAGTTATCCTGCCATAGGGCCATACCCTCGGTTGGGTAGACATACTGAACACTGGGTCGGTCCTGCATAGCCCGGTAGGCCGCACCGTTCCACATCATCGCCATAACTTCTTCACCTGCGGCTACGCGCTCGATGATTCCGTCACTGCTGATGGTTCCTGCACGGGGCTTGAAAGAAGTCAACAGATCCTGTGCTGCCTGGAGCTGCTTGCCATCAGTGGTGCAGAACTCTCCACCGGTAACACGAAGTGCTGAGTTAACCCCCTCAACCATGTCGTTCATGATGCCAACGCCACCAGCTGATGCGGGAGGGTTGAAGTAGTCAGCCCACGAGGTAGGCCATTCTGCCTCTGGAATGACTGCAGAGTCGAATACGAAACCAGTGGTTCCGTAGAGGTAAGGAGCAGAGTACTTGCGTCCTTCATCAAAGTAGACATCAACGAAGCTGGGCTCGATGTTGCCACCGTTAGGGAAGGTGGTGGTGTCGATTTCCATCAACAGGCCATCGTCCTTCAGGATCTGAACCATGTAGTCGCTCGGAACGACAACGTCATATCCAGCACCATCAGATGCACGAAGCTTTGCTTCGAGGCTCTCGTTGGTGTCGTAGTAGTCAATGTTGAGCGTGATTCCAGTGTCTTCTTTGAACTTGGAAATGAGTTCTTCAGGGTAGTAGTCACTCCAGGTGTAGAAGTTGAGCTCACCACTGGTGGCCTCAACATATCCTGATGACTTTTCGTCAGCGCCTGAGTCAGTTGCACAGCCCGACAGGACCAACGCAACCGCCGCACTGAGCACTGCTGCAGTGCCCAAGCGGGATTTCTTTGTGAATGTGAACATGGTTATTTTTTACTCCTTCTTTGTGACAACAAATAGGTAATGGTGGTTACTACGAACGCAAGCAATAGAAGCAACGTTGCTACTACGTTTACGGACGGGCTTGCACCCTTTCGGATCAGGCTGAACAGATACACCGGGAGAGGTGTAGCGCCAGCGGCGGACAGGAAATTGGAAATGATGAAGTCATCAAGTGAGATTACGAAGGCCAAGAGTGCGCCTGAGATGATGCCCGGGGTGAGCAGAGGAAGAGTCACGCGCCGGATGGTATTGAACGAACTTGCTCCAAGGTCTGTTGCCGCCTCGAAATAAGTGACTCCCACCCCTTGAAGTCGGGCCCGAATGGGCATCAATGCAAACGGAATACAGAAAGCAATATGGGCCAAGATGAGCGCCAACATTCCTGGGGGGAGATTGATCAGGCGGATAAATCCGAGTGTGGCAACAGCAATAACAATCTCAGGAATCACCAGAGGTGCCGTCAAAATGGACACTGCTAAGGCGCTGCCTTGCGCTCGCAATCGATCAACAGCGAGTGCAAAGAGAAGGGCCATGATTGTTGCGGCGAGGGTTGCAACCACAGCAATCTGCAAAGAAACCATGACGGACTTAATCAGATTGGCGTTGTTGAAAACTTCGCCAAACCAGCGGAAACTAAAGCCCTTCCACAGCAAAGCATTGTTTCCATCGTTGAAAGCAAACACGGTGGTGACCAGAATCGGCAAATACAAGAAGAACAGAGCAAAGATTGCGACAGGCTTGACGCCTGGGAACTCCCGAAGCCTGAGGGCACGAGGAATACGAATACTCATAGTGCAAGCTCAACTTTCCGCCCAGAGCGACGAGAGTACACAGCAATGATGATCAAGGCCAGCATGAGCATGACCAGGATGATCACTGAAAGAGCCGCTCCAAATGGCCAGTTACGAGATTGACCAAACTGGTCAGCGATCAAGTTACCAATGAGAAGGAACTTGCCGCCACCCAACAGCACTGGTTGAACATATGAACCAAATGCGGGCATAAACACAAGCAGAATGCCAGAGATGATGCCGGGGACCGCAATCGGGAGCAATACCTTGCGAACCACGCTCATCTTGCGTGCGCCCAGATCATACGCAGCCTCAGCGAGACGGAAATCGAAACCTGCGAGTGAGGAGTAAATAGGCAAAACCATGAAAGGCAAGAAAGTGTAAATCAAGCCGATTTGAGAAGCAAAAGGTGTGTAAAGAAGTTCGTGACTTCCGAGACCCAGTGACTTGGAGATGGTGTTGACGATTCCATTGTCATTCAAGATCAACATCCAGGCATAGGTGCGCACCAGCAGGCTTGTCCAGAACGGAATAGTCACCAGCAAGACCAGGAGGTTTTGAACCTTTTCAGGTCGAGTGGCCATCCAGATTGCCAGTGGGAAAGCAAGCACAAAGCACACAACCGTTGTTACCGTGGCTTGCTGCAGGGAATCGAGAAAAACCTGAAGGTAGCGAGGGTCAAACGTGACGTTTCCGACAAAGTCAGCTTGAAATAAGAAACCAATATAGGGCTCGAGAGTGAACTTGTAATCGACTCCTCCACCGCTGTAAGGGCGGGAAAGAAAGGAGTAAATCACGATGATTGCCAAAGGCCCCACGGTGAAGAGAAGACCGATGATCAAAGCAGGGATCGTTCCCCAGAAGCCAATCTGTCCTGGCCTCTTGGGGTTCGGTGTCTTCACCCGCGGTGACTTCAACAAGGAATTCACTAGTTTCCTTCAGGTGCCATCGGACGAATGCTTGAGGTTTCCGCAGAAAGTGAAACCGTGGCTCCAACCTTCTGCAGGTCTACCCCGAATGGGGGCGGAACTCGCACTGCAACGTCTGTACCGTCTTGCAGTTGGACTGTGCAACGAAGATCGGTGCCCATGTAGACGATATTGGTGATGGTGCCTGTTGCCAGTTTGGGTCCTGCCGCATTCAGAGAAATTCGTTCAGGTCGGATGGCAATGGTGACCTTGCCATCAACGGTTTCAACATTATGAGGCAGTGCAACGGCATCTCCACCAGCTAGCTGAATCATTTGTTTTCCACCCTTGTCAATGACGTGGGTTGTAATGAAATTGGATTCGCCAATGAAGTCCGCGACAAAACGATTGACGGGCTGTTCATATATTTCTTCAGGGGTGCCAATTTGAACTGGCTTGCCTGAATTGAATACCGCAATGCGGTCGCCCATGCTGAGCGCTTCTTCCTGATCGTGAGTAACGAACACGAAGGTGATTCCAGTGGTTTCTTGGAGGCGTTTGAGCTCTTCTTGCATTCCACGACGGAGCTTGAGGTCAAGGGCAGCAAGTGGCTCATCGAGCAGGAGAACGAGTGGCTTCTTTGCCAACGCTCGAGCAAGTGCAACACGCTGTTGTTGTCCACCAGAAAGCTGAGCGGGCTTGCGATTCGCCAGTTCAGTCAGTCTCACCAGGGCAAGCATCTCGTTAACTGTTGACGATACTTCTGCTTTAGATTTGCGTTCCATCTCGAGCCCAAAAGCAATGTTTTGAGCAACGGTGAGGTGAGGAAATAGCGCATAGGACTGAAAAACGGTGTTGACCGGACGCTGGTGCGGAGCGAGGGTATCGATTCGCTGGGATCCCAGGGTTATTGATCCTGCATCAAGCGACTCAAGGCCGGCGATCGAGCGAAGGAGGGTTGTCTTTCCACAACCAGATGGTCCCAGCATGACGAAAAATTCGCCGTGGTTGATGGTGAAAGAAACATTGTCAACAGCGTTGAGCTGGACCTTTTCCGGAGTGACGAAAGTTTTGACCGCACCAGAAATAACGAGGTCTGCCCCATGTGACGATGTGTTCATCTTTTCTGAAGTCCCTGTTAGTTTTTCGGTGGCACTGTTCATAGGAACTTTCACTTTCAACTATCTACCCCGCGCCATTGCGGTAGTAATGTTCATAAACTAACGGCATTAGATTTATTCTGCAACAGGCGCAATCAACTTGTTACAAAGCCGGAACAAACTCAAAACCTTCGACGCAGCTAAATTTGAACCTCCCGCTACAGTGGCACCAGGAGAAGAACGATGAGTGAACAGAAATCTCAGGAATCACTTTCTTCTGCGCGCCCCAAACGTGGCCGACCTTCACAAGCAAAGTTGACCGAAGAAATCATCGGGATTGCAGCCCTCGAGCTCATCGACGAAAAGGGTTGGTCTGCGCTCACCATGAATGCCCTCGCTGCTCGATTACATGTCAGAGCACCTTCTCTGTACCACTACATCGATGGGCAAAACGATTTGATTGACCTGTTTCGAGGTCAGATTGTGCGCAAGATCGAGACCGAACAACTAGCCCAGATGAACTGGGAAGAAGCAATCTTTTCCTTTGGAATGTCTTATTACCGTGCCTTCGTTCAACACGTAAATGCCATTGGCATTTTGAGTGTCACTCCCATTCGGGACCGTGAAACTTTTCAAATGTATGAAGCGTTTCTCTCCGCACTTGATCGCGAGGGTTGGAGTGCTGAACGTTCCATTGAAATCTTGGTAGGTCTTGAATATCTCGCTTTGGGAAGCGCCTACGAGCAATCAGCATCAGACATCATGTTGAACGCAGACCTCGCTGAAGCAAACGATGCCCCCGTACTTGCAAGATTTGTTCGGGCCCGCATCAACAAGGACAAGATCGTAGAAGACACCTTTACGCAATTACTAACTGACTTTATTGAGATGTTCCGCATCGAACGCGAACGTGGAAACAACTAGCTGCCTCACGCACAACCCCCTTATCCGCCCTACGCTAGAGCCCGTGCAACAAGAGATTATTGACTGGTTCGAAGCCGAGGGAAGAGACCTGCCCTGGCGACAGCCCGGCTTCACCCCGTGGGGGTCACTCGTCTCTGAATTCATGCTGCAGCAAACACCTGTAGTCAGGGTTATTCCTAAGCTTGAAGAGTTTCTTTCGCGCTGGCCCACCCCGGCCACCCTCGCCGCATCACCCTCAGGGGATGCTGTGCGAGCGTGGGCAAACTTGGGTTATCCCCGCAGGGCACTGTGGCTACACGCCTGCGCTGTGACGATCGTAGACAAGTTCAATGGCGAGGTTCCCAGCAATGTCGAAGACCTTCTCTCTCTCCCCGGAGTAGGCCCCTACACAGCCCGTGCAATAGCAGTGTTTGCTTTTGGTGGCCACGAGCCAGTGGTCGATACGAATATTCGACGGGTGATCGCACGCCACAACCAAGGCAACGCCGATCAAGGTCCTCCCTCAACCACACGCGACCTCGAGGCTATGTCGGCGCTCTTGCCAAGCCCTGATCTCTCCCCCGCCTTCAACGCAGGAATCATGGAACTGGGCGCCTTGGTGTGCACGGCACGAAATCCTCAATGTGACATGTGCCCTCTCGCTCGCACTTGCGCCTGGAAGAACGCAGGCTACCCCGACCACGTGGGCCCAAAGAAGACCGTGCAGAAGAAGTATGAAGGCAGTGACCGGCAGGCCCGCGGTGCTGTGATGAAAGTACTCAGAGACGCACACGAAACCGTTACAGCACAGCAACTTGAAGCGAATTGGCCTGATAAGGCACAGCTTGGCCGAGCAATCTCAGGGCTTCTCAAGGACGGACTGATTGAGCTTGTCGCTGATGACAGCTACCAACTCCCGGCGTAGTGTGAGAAGTATGAACGATGAAGAACTCCGCGTTATTGCGAAGAAACGACTCAATAAGCAAGCTGAATTCAAGCGCTACCTCTGGACGTGGCTTGGTGTTTCGGTACTCACCACCGCCATTTGGTTGGTGACGTCACCTGGTCAATACTTCTGGCCAGTCTGGGTGATCTTCGGCATGGGAATGGGTGCCCTATTTAGTGGCATCGATGCGTATGGCAAGAAGCCCAACATCATCACCGACAGTGATGTCGATGCTGAGGTAGAGCGTTTGAAGAAGTCGTCCAACTAATCTTGTTCAACACAGAAAGGCCCGGGTTCCCCCGGGCCTTTCTGCATTAGCGCTAGTTGTCGTCTGCCTTGGGCTTGACGTAAGGATCTTTGTCCCCGGCATACTGGGCCTTCTTGGCAAGAGCATCGACTTCTTGATCCTGAGCACGGGCCTTGGCCAGTAAATCATCGATTGACTTAGCGTTCTCTGGCAACGCATCCAAGATGAATTCGATGGTGGGGACAAGACGTACCGTCAGTCCGCGACCCACTTCGCCACGAATACGACCCGTGTTGGCCTTCAATGCAGCGGAGGTTTCTTCGCGTTCTTCGTCGGTGCCGTAAACGGTGTAGAAAATGGAGGCGCTCTGAAGGTCGCCGGTCATCTTCACATCTGTGATGGTGACAAAGCCAAGTCGGGTGTCCTTGATAACACCGCGTTCGAGAGCTTCAGCAACGATGACCTTAATGAGTTCACCGAGTTTACGTGCTCGTGCGTGATCAACCATGTTGTTCCCTAATTAGAAGTGAAGAGGGGCCCTGTTGTAAAAGTAACAACCTGACCCCTCTTGCGCACTTAGACGCGGGGCTTTTCCTTGAGTTCGATGGTCTCGATCTCATCGCCCAGCTGGATGTCGTTGTACTTACCCAGACCGATACCACATTCGAAGTCAGTCTTGACCTCGGTGGCGTCATCCTTGAAGCGACGCAGCGACTCGATGGCCAGGCCATCGGCGATAACGATACCTTCACGGATAACGCGAGCCTTCGAGTTACGAGTGATCGTTCCACTACGGACAATACATCCGGCAATGTTGCCGAACTTGCTGGAGCGGAAGATTTCACGAATCTCTGCAACTCCGGACTGAACCTCTTCGAACTCAGGCTTGAGCATGCCCTTGAGGGAGTTCTCAATGTCCTCGAGTGCCGAGTAGATAACCGAGTAGAAGCGGATGTCGACGCCTTCACGCATGGCACGCTCACGTGCCTTGGTGTCGGGACGAACGTTGAAGCCGATGATGACGGCGTTGTCGACGGTTGCGAGGTTAACATCGCTCTCGGTAACAGCACCAACACCACGGTGGATGATGCGCAGCTGAACGCTGTCATCAACCTCGATCTTGAGAAGCGACTCTTCCAGCGCTTCAACAGCACCGGATACGTCACCCTTGATGATGAGATTAAGAGACTCAACCTTGCCATCCTCGAGTGCCTTGGTGAAGTCTTCCAGCGAGATACGCTTGCGGGCCTTGGCCAGCTGAGCATTACGCTGAGCAGCTTCACGCTTCTCAGCGATCTGACGAGCAGTACGGTCATCTTCGGTAACAAGGAAGGTGTCACCTGCACGAGGCACGGTGGACAGACCCTGAACCTGGACGGGACGTGATGGAGTTGCCTCCAGCACTGCCTGACCGTTTTCATCAGCCATCGCACGAACACGACCGTAGGCAGTACCTGCCACGATGGCATCACCAACACGGAGCGTTCCGGATTCGATGAGTACGGTTGCAACCGAACCGCGACCCTTGTCCAGACGAGCTTCAATCGCGATACCGCGAGCGTCCTTGTTGGGGTTCGCACGCAGGTCAAGACCTGCGTCAGCGGTGAGGAGAACGGCGTCAAGCAGTTCTGTCACACCAAGACCGGAAAGTGCAGATACGTCAACGAACATGACGTCTCCACCGTATTCTTCGGCAACCAGGTTGTATTCGGTCAGCTGCTGACGAACCTTTGCAGGGTTCGCATCTGGCTTGTCCACCTTGTTGACCGCGACGACGATAGGAACGCCGGCTGCCTGAGCGTGGTTCAGTGCCTCAATGGTCTGAGGCATGATGCCGTCATCTGCTGCGACCACAAGGATCGCGATGTCGGTAACCTGCGCACCACGTGCACGCATGGCGGTGAACGCCTCGTGACCGGGGGTGTCAATAAAGGTGATGAGACGGTCGACGCCTTCGTGGTTTGCGTGAACTTGGTATGCACCGATGTGCTGGGTGATTCCACCAGCTTCGCCCGCAATGACGTTGGTCTTACGGATGGCATCGAGCAAACGAGTCTTACCGTGGTCAACGTGACCCATCACGGTGACGACAGGAGGACGAATCTCGAGATCCTCATCGGTTTCATCTTCGAGCTCTTGGTCGAGGTCGATGTTGAACGCGTCGAGAAGTTCGCGGTCTTCTTCTTCAGGAGAAACAATCTGAATCTTGAAGCCGAGCTCTTCACCCAGGATCTGGAATGTGGCCTCGTCGATGGACTCAGTAGCCGTTGCCATTTCACCGAGGTGGAAGAGAACGGTGACCAAGTTACCGGGGGTTGCATTGATCTTGTCTGCGAAGTCAGCAATCGATGCACCACGGCGAAGAAGGATGACAGTGCTGCCATCACCACGAGGAACGCTGACGCCACCTAGTGAAGGTGCCTCGCGGAGTTCAAACTCTGCTCTTTTCGTTCTCTTCGACTTACGTGCCTTGGACTTTCCGCCGCCACGACCGAATGCACCCGCGGTTCCACCGCCGGGACCACGGCCACGACCAGCGCCACCACCTGCGGGGGGACGGTTAGGACCAAAACCTGGACGTGCGGGAGCGCCTGCTCCAGCACCTGCACCAGCTCCGCCAGCACCACCGGGACGGAAACCGCCACCAGCTCCGCCGGGACGCTGGAAACCAGCACCTGCGCCACCTGGACGACCTGGACCACCGGGACGGCCAGCGCCACCGGCACCGCCGGGACGAGGCATACCACCGGGGCGAGGAGCCATGGGGCGAGGAATACTGCCTGGGCTAGGTGAGCCCGCGGGGCGGGTTCCCATGCCCTGAGCAGAAGCAAAGGGGTTGTTTCCGGGACGTGGAGCACCCGCGGGGCGAGTACCCATGCCCTGAGCAGAAGCAAAGGGGTTGTTACCGGGACGTGCTCCGCCAGCAGCCTTAGGAGCAGCTTCGCCACCCTCTGCAGGTGCAGCAGGGGCAGCTGGTGCCTCAGCAGCAGGCGCAGGAGCTTCAGCAGGTGCTTCAGCTACTGGCTTGGGGCCAGGAGTCGGCGCTGCAGGTGCAGCAGGAGCTTCAGCAGCAGGTGCTGGGGCAGCCTTAGCAGGTGCCTTCGCAGCGGGTGCTGCTTCTCCAGCAGGAACAGGCTTCATGCCTTCTGCTTCAAGAGCGTTACGCAGCTTGCGCGCTACGGGAGGCTCAATTGTTGACGATGGTCCCTTAACGAACTCACCGAGATCTTTAAGCTTGGCTAGAGCAAGCTTGCTGTCAATGCCGTATTCGGCAGCAACTTCGTGTACGCGTGGTTTGGCAGCCACAATTCTCCTGTCTTAGGGCCTGAGCCCTGTAAAAAACAGGACCAGACCATTACTTACGGACGGAACTCATTTCGAGCCGCTCATTAGTTGTCCATTAGCCGTTCAGCCTTTGTGTGATGGTGTCAGTGTTAGTAATTTCTGCGCGAAGTGCTCGCCCGAAAGCTCGGCGCTTCACTGCTTCATTGCAACACTCTGGTGTGGGGTGTAGCCACGCACCGCGACCTGGAGCTGAACCGGATAAATCCGCTTCAACACGGCCATCAACTTCGATAACCCGCAACAAAGCGGACTTATCTGAGCGTTGACGGCAGCCGATGCACGTCCTTACAGGTTCCATGATACCCCAGCAACGCTGTGGCGGGGATTCCCGCCGTGCGGTGCTGCTTAGTCTTCGTCCATAACGGAGTCAGGCTGGATGTCAATCTTCGCACCGGTCAGCTTGGCAGCGAGGCGAGCGTTCTGACCTTCCTTACCGATTGCCAGCGAGAGCTGGTAGTCAGGAACGAGGGCACGAACTGCCTTGGTCGCTGCATCGAGAACGAATGCGTCAGACACCTTGGCAGGTGACAGAGCATTCGATACGAAGGTGGGGAGGTCGGTGGAGAAGTCGACGATGTCGATCTTTTCATCATTGAGCTCCTCAGTCACGGCGCGAACGCGGCGACCGAGCTCACCAATACACGCACCCTTAGCGTTGATGGCAGGGTCAGTTGCCTTCACCGCAATCTTGGTGCGGTGGCCTGCTTCGCGGGCCAGTGCAACGATTTCAACCAGACCGCTCTGAATTTCTGGAACTTCCAGGGTGAAAAGCTTGCGCACGAGCTGTGGGTGGGTTCGGGAAACAGTGACCTGAGGGCCCTTGGTTCCGCGGGTCACGCTGGTGACATAGACGCGAATACGGTTTCCGTGAGAGTAGTCCTCAGAAGGGACCTGCTCTTCAGGAGGCATGACTGCCTCCACAGTGCCGAGGTCAATGAAGACCATCTTGGGGTTCTGACCCTGCTGAATCACACCAGAAACGATGTCACCTTCACGGCCCTTGAACTCACCGATGACTGCCTCATCTGCGATATCGCGTAGACGCTGGTTGATGACCTGCTTTGCAGCGAATGCAGCAATGCGACC
This sequence comes from Actinomycetota bacterium, assembly GCA_041178865.1. Taxonomy (GTDB): domain Bacteria; phylum Actinomycetota; class Actinomycetes; order Actinomycetales; family Microbacteriaceae; genus Aurantimicrobium. Next base: position 11,518 of record JBEGUL010000077.1, read on the forward strand.
GAAGTCGTCAGGGGTGTCGATGGATTCGCCGATCACAACGCCTTCTTCGTCCTTTTCGGGGACGTAGACAGTGATGATGCCGGTCTTGCGGTCAAGCTCAACACGTGCTTCAGGAAGCTCAGGAGCCACGCGAGGTGCACGAGGAGTGTCAGTATCTGCAGAACCTGCGCCACCGCCGAGGCCTGTTGCGCTCTTGGGGTTCTTCACCGGAGCAACACGAGGCTCAATCTGGACCATGTGCTTCTGGTAGGCGGTGAGGATGGCCTGTTCGATAATTTCTACCAACTCATCGAAGGGAATACCTTTTTCGGTTTCCATGAGTTTGAGAACTCTGAGATCGATGTCCACTGTGGGCCTCCTCTATTCGCACCTGTAATCCCACGCCTCCCGGCGCAGAACTCTAAGGTTACCCGACCTGCGGGCATGTTGACACCTCCGCTCCCCCAATGGGAACGAGGCCATGAAAACTTCTATTTAGTTGAGGTGCTTCAGCACGTCAGCAACTGGAACGCTAGTGCGCTCGTTACTGCGACGATCCCACAGCTCAACAACGCCATCAGCAAGGCCCTTACCCACGATCACAATCGTGGGAACACCAATCAACTCAGCGTCACCAAACTTCACGCCAGGTGAAACCTTGGGTCGGTCGTCATAGAGAACCTCGTAGCGAGCATCCTCGAGCTCGGCCACTATCTTCTCGGCGGCTTCGAAAACCTCATCGTCCTTGCCGGTGGCAATGACGTGAATATCGAAAGGTGAGACGTTGGCGGGCCAAATCAGGCCCTTTTCGTCGTTGTTGGTCTCAGCAATGACAGCAAGGATGCGGGTGACACCGATGCCATAAGAACCCATGGTGACGGTGACGAGCTTGCCGTTTTCGTCCAGGACCTTCAGCCCCAGAGCTTCGGCATACTTGCGTCCGAGTTGGAAAACGTGACCGATTTCCATGCCGCGAGCAATCTCAACCGGACCAGAACCATCAGGTGCTGGGTCGCCTGCGCGAACGTCCGATGCTTCAACAACGCCATCTGCGATGAAATCGCGGCCGGCCACAACGTCGAGGACGTGCTTCTGGTCAACGTTCGCGCCGGTTACCCAGGCGCTGCCATCAACAACACGAGGGTCAACAAAGTAACGAATCTTTGATGAGCCCTCGGCGCCAAGTACAGCACCCTTTTCGGACCAGGGGCCGATATAACCCTTGACCAAGGTCTTGTTCTTAGAGAAGTCTTCTTCGGTTGCCGCTTCAACAGCAGCAGGTGCAAAGGCAACCTCAACACGGGCAAGCTCAACATCACGATCACCAGGGAGGCCAATCGAGATCAGCTCACGGGTGCCATCGAGGTGGGTTAGTGCCAACACCACGTTCTTGAGGGTGTCAGCAGCAGTCCACTGTCGACCATCTGCACGAGGCTCGGTTGCATTGAGGTGGTCAACCAGAGTGTCAATGGTGGGAGTGTTGGGTGAATCGAACACGCGTGCTGCACTCTGGCCTTCGATCGGAATCGAGGCAGGAACAACCGTGGTGAATGCTTCAATATTGGCGGTGTAACCACCAGCAGAGCGCACGAATGAGTCTTCACCCACCTCAGTAGGGTGCAAGAACTCTTCTGAGCGTGATCCACCCATTGCTCCGGCATCTGCCTTCACGATGACGTAGTCAAGTCCTAAGCGAGTGAAGATGCGCTCATACGCGTCACGCTGTGCTTGGTAGCTGTTAGCAAGACCTTCGTCAGAGACGTCGAAGGAGTAGGCATCTTTCATGGTGAATTCACGTCCACGCAGGAGTCCTGCACGAGGACGTGCCTCATCGCGGTACTTGTCCTGGATTTGATACAGGCACACAGGCAAGTCTTTGTAGGAGTTGTAAAGGTCCTTCACTAGAAGGGTGAACACTTCTTCGTGGGTAGGGGCCAGCAGGTAGTCCGCATCCTTGCGGTCCTTCAGGCGGAAGATGCCATCGCCATACTCGGTCCAACGACCAGTGACCTCGTAGGGCTCTTTCGGCAGCAGTGCGGGGAAGTGAACTTCTTGCGCACCAGCAGCGGTCATCTCTTCACGGATGATCTTCTCGACCTTGGCCTTCACACGCAGACCCAGCGGCAGCCAAGCAAAGACTCCGGGTGCTTGACGGCGAATGTAGCCAGCACGAAGCAGCAGCTTGTGGCTGGTTACTTCTGCTTCAGCAGGATCTTCGCGCAGCGTACGGAGAAATAAGTGTGAAAGACGTGTAGGCACGACTCAATCTTAAGCCGTGGTGGCGACCTTGGTGCGCCAGCCCAGGGCTAGAACAGCAATCACGACGAAGACAACCAGCGTAATTGTCCAAATGTTGAGCAATCCGTAGCCCACTGCTGCGAGGACAAGGCCAGCAAGTGCGCCTCCACCAGCTCCAGCAAGGCTCATCACGGTGTCTGAGAATCCTTGAACGGTGGTGCGGTCTTGTGGCTCAACAGATTCAGTCAGCAACGCGCTGGAGGCAACGGTGGCTGCCGACCAACCCAGTCCCAACAGAATCAGAGCGAATGTGACGGCGAGTACCGAATCTGGTGCTGCAAAATTGACTAACAACGAGGCAAGCAAGATTGCTTGGCCGAGCAGGATTACTGGTTTACGACCAATCCGGTCTGCCATCCAACCGAAGACAGGAGATAGCGCATACATTCCGGCTGTATGGAGTGAGATTGTGAGGCCGATGAGAGGAATCACAACACCGTGCAAGGCCAAGTGAACAGGAGTCATGGCCATCACCGCCACCATGGTGGCGTGGCTCATCGCAAGAGCAAAGACGGCAACAGCTGCTGCAGGGGTTTCCGCAAGAATACGAATTGCGGCACCGAATCCTCGACGGGGAGCAACCTGTACTCCTCCACCAGAAGCTGCCCTGTGCCGCGCTAACAGCAATGGATCAGGACGAAGAGCTGTAACGAAAAGTATCGCGGAAAAAAGCTGAGCAAATGCAGCAATGGCAAAAGCGCCAGTCAAGGGAGGAAGTCCTAGTTCTTCGCCTAGGAGATCACCCGGCCCCACCAGGTTGGGGCCTGCAACCACCCCAATGGTTGTTGCCCACACAACGAGTGACAGATCACGAGCTCGTGTTTCTGGCTGGGCGAGGTCCGCAGCGGCGAAGCGGGTCTGTAGGTTTACTGCTCCGCCAGCACCAAGGGTAAGCATGCTGGCAAGCAACAAGGGCAAATTGTTCAGCGAAGCGGAGACGATGACCATGACAGCGCCGACGAGCCCGATTGCTCCACCTGTTGCCAGTGCATACCGGCGGCCAACACGACCAGCAAGACGTGCCAACGGAATCGCAAAAAGAGCGGTGCCGAGTGTCGACATCGTTGCCGAGAGTCCGGCATAGGCGGGAGAACCGCCTACTTCAGCTGTGAGAAGAGAACCCAGAGAGAACGCGGCACCCATGCCCAGCCCACCGAGGACCTGACCAGTAGCCAGGATACGCAGTGAGCGCCGTTGAATGGCGGGGTAATCGAGGGTGGTCATAGTTAGAGGCTATACCCCCGGGGGTTTATTTGAAGCGACTAAAGATGACAATCCCAATGCCAATAAGTACGAGAAAGAAGATGGCCGAAAAGATAAAGGGGCCTGTGAAGATGGTCTCCATTTAGGGAGTGATGACCTGAACGGTGCCAATTTCGCTGGCAGGCATCTCTGCAGCCAGACGGTTAGCTTCTTCAATCAATGTGGCGACAATTTCGCTCTCAGGAACGGTCTTGACGACTTCACCCTTGACGAAGATCTGACCCTTGCCGTTACCCGAGGCAACACCGAGGTCAGCATCACGTGCTTCACCAGGACCATTGACAACACAACCCATGACAGCAACACGAAGAGGAACAGTCATTCCCTCGAGGCCTTCGGTCACATCGTTTGCGAGCTTGTAGACATCAACCTGGGCGCGACCACAGCTAGGGCAGGACACAATTTCAAGTTTGCGCTCACGGAGGTTGAGGGATTGCAGAATCTGCAGACCAACCTTGACCTCTTCAGCAGGAGGGGCTGAGAGAGAAACACGAATCGTGTCACCGATTCCCTCACCCAAAAGAATTCCAAAAGCAGTTGAAGACTTGATGGTTCCCTGGAATGCAGGGCCCGCTTCTGTCACACCCAGGTGAAGTGGCCAGTCGCCTCGTTCGGCTAGCTGACGGTATGCCTTCACCATAACGATGGGGTCGTTGTGCTTGACCGAAATCTTGAAGTCGTGGAAGTCGTGCTCTTCAAACAGGCTGGCTTCCCACACTGCACTCTCCACGAGTGCCTCAGGAGTTGCTTTGCCGTACTTCTCAAGCAAACGAGGGTCGAGTGATCCCGCGTTAACACCAATACGGATGCTGACACCAGCCTCTTTCGCACGGCGAGCAATTTCACCAACCTGGTCATCAAACTTACGAATGTTTCCAGGGTTCACGCGAACAGCGGCACAACCTGCATCAATTGCGGCGTAAACGTAGTTGGGCTGGAAGTGGATGTCGGCAATAACCGGAATTTGGCTCTTCTTCGCAATGATGGGAAGCGCTTCAGCATCATCACGGCTGGGAACGGCTACGCGAACAATGTCACAGCCGGAAGCGGTGAGCTCTGCAATTTGCTGCAAGGTTGCGTTGATGTTCGTTGTGGGGGTGGTACACATCGACTGGACGCTGACTTGAGCATCTCCACCGACCAGCACCTTCCCGACCTTGATCTGGCGCGTTTTACGGCGAGGGGCAAGGACTTCAGGGGTCTTGGGCATTCCCAAATTCACAGCTGGCACGGCTTTAGCTTACGCGTCTTGGATGAACTTGTTTAGCCGAAAATGCTGACAGGTTTGAAGATGTCTGCGTAAAGCAAAAGTGCGCTCATGGAACCCAGCAGCACAATGACCAACAAGGTCAGTGGCATCAGCTTGGCCGTGTCGAATGGACCTGGGTCAGGTCGCTTGCGTAATTTGGCAATCTGGCGACGAGCAGCCTCATAAAGTGCGCCTGCAATGTGGCCACCATCAAGGGGAAGCAACGGCACCATGTTGAACACAAACAGCGCAATGTTCAGCGAGGCCAGGATGCCAATCAGGGTTGCACCCTTAGCTTCTGAAGGAACGAGATCCGTGCTGGCTACCTCTCCGGCTACTCGGCCAACGCCGAGGATTCCGATAGGTCCATTGGGGTCACGTTCTTCATTTCCGAAAGCTGCTTCACTCACATCAACCATGCGTTGTGGCAAGTGAAGAATCATATTGGTCACGCCAGAAATGTTTTGTCCCATCATGGGGAAAACAGCAGTGATGGGTTGTGATTTCATCTCAGTCGCGGGAGCAATCCCGACGAAGCCAACTTCTTCAATAACAGGATTTCCTGCTGCATCGAGAACAGGTGACCCCTGTTCGTCAAATGCAGGGCGCTGTGCCGAGACAGGGGTAATGCTGAGGTTCTTTTCAACACCGTCTCGGTCAACCGTGACCGTCAAGTTTTTACCTGCGGACTGGCGAATGATTTCGGTTCCAGATTTCCACTCTTCAACGGGTTGGCCGTTGATAGCGACGATGGTGTCACCAGCCAGAAGGCCTGCAGCGGCACCGGGAGCAGCTACGGTATCTGTTCCACATTCCTGCGGAACACCCTGCGCTGTCACACACTCGGTGACACCTGCCACCGTTGTTGTGGAAGTTGCCTGGCCATACCCGACAACCAAGATCGCAAAAAGAACGAAAGCCAAAACCAGATTCATGAATGGTCCGCCGACCATAATGATGATGCGTTTCCAGACCGGCAGGTTATAGAAGGCACGAGATTTATCGAGGTCAACCATTGATTCATCGCTGGCCTGACGCGCATCCTGCACGAGCTTGCCGAACAAACGGCGTACTTTGTTATTCGACTCGGCCGGCTCATCTCCAGGAGGGAACATTCCGGCCATCGAGATGTATCCACCCAACGGGATGGCCTTGATGCCGTATTCAGTCTCGCCAAACTTGCGAGAGTAAATGGTGGGTCCGAAGCCGATCATGTATTGGCCGACGCGCACGCCAAAGATTTTGGCGGGGACCAAGTGGCCTATTTCATGCAGACCAATAGAGACGGCGAGACCCACAACAAAGATCACGACGCCGAGTACGTAAAGCCAGAAAGTATCCATTACAAAAAGATTAACCCGACCGTCTGACAATCCACCGAGAAACGGCTATCCACCAATAACTTCATCCGCACGGTGGCGAGCCCAGCTCTCAGCTTCCAGCACTGCTTCTCGGGTGAGCGCCCCAGATTCAGGAGTGTGTTCATCCACCACTCGCTGAATCGTGGTGAGAATGTCGAGGTAGCCAATCTTTTCGGCATGGAAGGCCATCACGGCTTGTTCGTTTGCTGCGTTGAACACTGCAGGGTAAGTAGATCCAGCTGTACCGACCTGCTTGGCAAGCCACACTGCAGGGAAGGCTTCTTCGTCGAGAGGTTCGAAAGTCCAGTTCTGGGCTTTGGTCCAGTCCAGTGGCTCCCCCACACCGGCAACGCGGTGTGGCCAGTCGAGTCCTAGAGAAATAGGCAGACGCATATCTGGCGGAGAAGCCTGAGCGATGGTTGAACCATCCACGAACTCAACCATCGAGTGCACGATTGATTGCGGGTGAACAGTGACATCAATTCGGTCGAATGGAATATCGAACAAGAGATGAGCCTCGATGACTTCCAAGCCCTTATTCACCAGGGTGGATGAGTTTGTCGTCACAACAAGACCCATATCCCAGGTGGGGTGAGCAAGAGCTTCCCTTGGGGTGACATCAACCAGAGACTCCCGACTGCGTCCACGGAAAGGCCCGCCCGATGCCGTGAGGACGAGTCTGCGCACTTCTGCGTGGGTACCAGAAACCAATGCCTGCGCAATAGCCGAGTGTTCTGAATCAACCGGAACAATCTGGCCCGGCTGAGCCAAATCGGTGACGAGCGTGCCACCGACGATCAAGCTTTCTTTGTTTGCCAATGCAAGAGTTTTACCCGTTTCCAGTGCAGCCAAAGTGGGACCTAGGCCGACAGAGCCCGTAATTCCGTTGAGAACAACATCGGCATTGACGGAGTGCACCATGTCTTCTGCTTCAACGTGACCGATAGCGATGTTGCTCACACCAAACTCGGTTGCCTGCTGGTGCAAAACCTCACGATTGCTTCCCACCGAGAGGCCGACGACCTCAAAACGGTCACGGTTTTCGCGAATGACGTCAAGCGCCTGAGTGCCAATGGAACCAGACGAACCAAGAATCAATATGCGACGCATAACAGCTATCTTTCCACTCCAGAGCACTAGCAATATCGTTCGGGTACGAACTAACATGAATAAGAGAGAACATTCAGCGAAAAATCACGAATTTTTCCCACCCAACACCCCCACTCCCCACGCTCTGGGAAGTTAGGATTGCACTATGTCAAACACGTCTGCCCCCGCATCAGTTGCAGTAACTCAGGAACGTAAGGTTGTCACCGCGATTCCTGGTCCTAAGTCACAGGAAATGCACAAACGACGCGCAGAGGTCATCCCTCCCGGCGTTGGTGCCGCCCTGCCCGTCTACATCGAGAACGCCTATGGTTCCATCGTTAAGGACGTGGACGGCAACCAGTTCATTGACTTCGCAACCGGAATCGGCGTCACCACCATTGGCCACGCCAACGACGCAGTCGTAGCTGCAGTTGCGGAAGCAGCCTCACACTTCACTCACGTCTGCTTCACCGTGACCCCCTACGAGGGCTACGTCAAGGTTGCTGAGCTCCTGGCAAAGCACACTCCAGGCAATCACGCCAAGCGCACCATGCTCTGCAACTCAGGTGCTGAGGCAGTTGAGAACGCTGTGAAGATTGCCCGCAAGTACACCCGCAAGAACGGTGTTGCAGTTCTGGATCACGCCTACCATGGTCGTACCAACCTGACCATGAGCATGAACTTCAAGAACGCTCCCTACGCGACAGGCTTTGGCCCCACCGCGCCCTCGATCTTCCGCGCACCGAGCTCCTACCCTTACCGTGACGGTCTGACCGGCGCTGAGGCAGCCAAGCGCACCATTACGTACCTCGAGAAGATTGTCGGCGCAGAAGACCTCGCTGTTGTCTTCGCTGAGCCCATCCAGGGTGAGGGTGGATTCATCGTTCCCGCAGATGGTTACCTTCCCGCTATTCAGGAATGGTGCACCAAGAACAACGTCGTCTTCGTAGCCGACGAGGTTCAGGCTGGTATGGCTCGCACCGGCGCATACTTCGCTTCTGAAGGTTTCGGCTTTGTTCCTGACCTCGTGACCATTGCTAAGGGTGTCGGTGGCGGTATGCCTATCGCTGCCGTGACCGGTCGCGCTGAGATCATGGATGCTTCTCACCCCGGTGGCCTCGGTGGCACTTTCGGTGGGAACCCTGTTTCCTGTGCTGCAGCAATTGCGATCTTCAGTGAAATCGAGAAGGACAACCTCCTTGATGAAGCTAAGCGCGTGGAGAAGACCCTCGGTGGTGGCCTCAAGAAGCTGCAGGAGAAGTACCCCATCATTGGTGAAGTCCGTGGAAAGGGTGCCATGCTCGCTATTGAGCTGGTCCACCCTGGAACCAAGGACCCCTACCCCGAGGCAATTACCAAGATTGTTGCCTTCGGTGCCCAGCACGGTCTGCTTTTGCTCTCGGCTGGAACTTACGGAAACGTTCTGCGCTTCCTGCCTTCGGTCAAGACCAGCGATGCCCTCCTCGAAGACGCACTGAGTGTTCTTGACGAGGCATTCGCCACGCTCTAACAAGTAGATTATGAGGGGTCACCGCGGAAACGCTGTGGCCCCTCTTTTCTTGTACGCAAAGGATTGATCATGGCTGGAACCGGTGAAGTAACGACCTCTGAAGAACTTGCCGTTTTGGTGCGCAACGACTTTATTGAGTCCCGTCATGCAGGCAGTGTTGTCGTTGTTGACTCTCGCGGAAATGTACTGTTCAGCAAGGGCGACCCCAACGCACTGGTGTTCCCTCGCTCAGCCATGAAGCTTTTTCAGGCGATGGGTATCTTCTCAACTGGCCTTGAACTCTCCCCCACTTTCACCGCGCTAGCCACGTCCAGCCACACTGGTTCGGCAGCACATGTGGAACTTGTTCGGGAACTACTTGCCACTGGTGGTTTCACTGAAGCTGACCTCAAGTGTGCAACTGAATGGCCCGTCAATAAGGACATGCTCAAGCAGGTATATAAAGCAGATGGCGGAGCTCTACCGATCTATCACTGCTGCTCTGGCAAGCATGCAGCGATGCTGTTGGCCTGCAAGCACGAAGGCTGGCCAACCGAAAACTATCTCGACCGCGACCACCCCCTCCAGGTTCGTATTCTTGAGGCGGTGGAGTACCTGACGGGTGAAACCATCACCTCAACAGCTGTTGACGGCTGTGGTGCTCCTGTTCACGCCATGCCCCTGGTGGCACTGGCTTCAGGTGTTGCCAAGATGCACGCCGCAGATGATTCAACACCCATGAATATCAAGAAATCTGCAGACACACTCTTTCAGTCGATGCTTGCGAATCCCTGGATCGTAGGAGATCACGGCGAACCAGATGTGGTCATCATGGAGGAACTCGGCTTCACTGCAAAGTCAGGTTACGAAGGCGTGTTCATCGTCTCAACCCCCGACGGAACCACTGTTGCGACCAAGATTCTGGATGGCAACCTCCGCGTTGCACCTATTGTTGCCCTACAAGCTTTGGTTCGCGCAGGAGCGTTAGAACAAAGCAAGCTCGATGCCCTCATCCCTCGCCTTCACACGGACGTCTATGGTGGAGGAAAAGTTGTGGGAGAACTTCGCACAACGTTCTAGGTTGTGTTTATCCGAAAACGGTTCGAGCCGTTGCGGTCACATCTAAGTTCATGCCTTCTGGCATGAACATGGAGATGACCGGTGGATGCCAGGTCTTCTGAAGATTCACAGTGGCACTGCGGCCATCCTTCGTTATTGCCGAGACCACAGTGATTCCCGCACTGTCATTAGATGGAATGATTTGAAGGTAGCGTTGCGCTTCATTACGAACCGCTGAATCAGTCAAGGTGATGCTGGCGCGGCCGTTAACCAGTTGAACATCATCCAGGTTGAAGGCTTCTGCCGCGGCGAGCGCGGCCCCGTCTGCAACGGTGAAGAGTCGCTTTCGCTCTATATAGAGACTTGTCGCTGCGACAGTGCCCAAAATCACGGCAAGCCCAATCAGCCCAGCAAAGATAATCAGAATCAGACTGGAGCCTTCTTCATCAGTCGTGATCTTCTTGAAGTTCATCAGCGCACTCCCTGGAAACGGGAGACGACCTGACTGGCCTGGGACGATACGGGCACCACAGCAGCCTGATCAAGATTGAGCACTGCAGGAACAAGTGGCATAACAACTTTTACGCCAACCCCGATGCTCACCAACGACTCAGGCTCAAGACAGCTTGACGAACAAGTGATGCTCACATCTGCTTGTTTCGAATCAAGTCCGTAGTCAGCTAACGCAAAGTCGATAGCTTGTTGAGCACGCTTTACTGCGGTGCTCTGATCTGGTGCTTCCACATAAACCCGTGCTGCTTGCCTTGCCGCACCTTCTGTGGCCAAGGTTGCACCCTGAACTGCACCCACTGCAACGACCAAATAAACCAGAGGTATCAGCAGCAGCATTCCTGCCGTAATGAACTCAAGTGACGCCGATCCGTCGTCTTTAGCGAAGAACTTCAGTAGCCGCATGACCACTCACCTCCATCGAGGTTGCAGGACCCCAAAGCCCAATCATGGGAAGTGGAGCCTTCACCGTGATCACAGTCGCCGGAGCACCCATCCATTGCTGGTTTGAAACAACGATGTCTTGGGCATATTGATCACCCACCGCAATTGTGATGAGTTCTTTTGTGCGCTGCACACCCTCAGCAGGGGTGGAGTCAATCAATGCACCCCAACGGGCACCTTCTGACGCTGCATCTTGAATGGTGTTTCGAACATGGAGGGCCAGGCCTAGTTGCAGCACGCCAAGTGTCACAAAAGTCAACAGAATCCCGACAAAAACGAACTCGACTACTGCCGAACCCGATTCGTCGTTCCACCCCCTCTTGAGGAACTCACTCAGCCGTGCGCGCATGATGTCTCCTAGAAACTCACAACACGTGAAATGGCTTGATCAAAGACCGTACCAAGAGCAGGCGCGGCAATTGCCCAGATAGCAACGACGAGACCTGCTGTCATCAGGGTGATGAGAACCCAGCCTGGAACGTCTCCGCGCTCATCTGTGAGCTTGGCACTGAGCTTGGCGGTGAGCTTCGAAACAGCTCGTGTAGTGATGTTTTTCATTTCATTTCTCCTTTGTGGGGGCTAGAAGCCCGATTGAATAACAAGTAATCCGGGGAATACAGCAAAAACGATGGTGACGGGAAGGATGAGGAACACCAAGGGGACCAACATGGCCACTTCCTTTTGCCCCGCACTTTCCAGCAGCCGACGCTTGGAATCTTCGCGAGCATCTAAGGCATGGGCTTGAAGTACTGCCGAAACTGGAGTTCCACGATTGAGAGCTCCAAGAATCTGTTCAATTCCACGAGATAACGCTGAAATCTTGAGCTTGCGCTCTAGGGTCTGTAATGCGGTTGCAAGCGGAATGCCCATCTGAGCATCCAGGACCACCACGCGGAATTCATCGGTGATGTCACCGTGTCCGATAGAAGCCATGCGCTTGAGTGCATCTGGCAGGCTTTCGCCAGCAGAGAGGCTCAAAGATAAGAATTCCCAGACAGCTGGGAGTTGCGCCTCTATCCGCTTCACTCTCGCCTTTGCCGCATATCCAAGGAAATAGCGCACACTCAAAAACCCAACGAGTGCCCCGATTACAGGAACAATTACATACGCAGGAGCTGCGGGCTGGACAACAAGAGCAACTGCAGCATCGACGACAAGCCCAACTGCTGCTCCCCACAAACCCCACGTGACCTGACGGGCCCGAAACTCAGATGCACTCAGCGTAGAAGCAGCACGAGAAAGATCAAGCTCGAGAGCATCTGCTGGACCTGCATAACGCTCACTCACGCTGACCAAGCGCGCTTTGAGGCTTCGCAAGCCGAAATCAAACTCTGGAAGTGGCGCAGCACTCTTTTGCGTGACATCCGCATATGCCTGGGGGGAAATATCTGCCACCATGTGTGCCACTCGCTTCTGCAGTGATGCACTGCGGAAGCTCGGCAGCGTAGTGAGGATAATCCACACGCCTAAACCGAAGAGAGCTCCCAGCCCGATTCCCCAGGCTTCCATGGTGCTCATGCCAGCCACCGCTTTTCATCAGGTAAATACCCCACTGCGGACATGATCCGATAGGCAAGCATGCTCACGCCAAGACCAACAAGTATCAGAACGATCCCGGCAGCCGAGTTATAGGCCTGAGCAGCTTCTGAACGTGTAGACAGCAACACCAACACAATCCATGGCGCCATCACACCTATCCGTGCAGCGAGACGTATCCAGCCCTGTCGAGCTTCGACCTCTTGCCGCAGAGCAGACTCTGCGCGCAAGTGCGAGCCAAGCGAAGCGAGAACTGTGGTGATTTCTGTTCCACCTAGTTCTCGCCCTAAACGCAGAGTTTCAATGATTCGATCCCCATTGGGATTAGCCCAACGAGCCTTTAGATCCATTGCGGCAAGTTCAAAATTGCCGGAAACCTTGTAATCCTGGGCAAATAATGCTGCGGGGGTGCTGATTGCTCGCGCAGAGAATCCGGCAAGAGAAATCACAGCATCAGGGATATTTGCACCTGACCGGATCGCTGAAATCAACGCATCCACCACATCTGGCCACTGATTACGCAGAGCCTTGCGAGCTGCTGCCCGCCGGCCTGCGGCAAACATCAGAGGCAATGCACCTGCTGTGTAAGCAAGAACAACGCTCAACACGGCTACACCGGTGATTGCCCAAGCCAGTGTGCCGCCAATAACTGCCAACACGACAACTAAAGCCAACAGCACCGATGGCTTCATCCCTAGTTGTAAGGCGGTTTCGTTCAGTCCACGCGAAAACTTCGAGAGTGTCGCGACCTGTTCAACCCGCTCTTTTTTGGGCCAGAGTTTACTGGAGACGATGAGGAAGATTCCCAACCCAGCGCTGGCGCCCAGAAAGATACCGAGAATCTCTAAAGATGACAGTCTCATGCTGCATCCAAGACGATGCGAGGGTTGAGGTTTGTTAGTTCAAACTTGTCGAGACGTTCGGGCGCAAGACCGGTGGCAACCAGGACGTCATCAACGAGATGGAAGATCACTGTGGTTTCAATCTCACCGCCAACAACGCGACCAGTTGGGGCAATGATTTCGCTGACGCGGCGACGACCAAATCGATCAAGTTCGCAGTGCACAACAACATCAATACAGCTCGCCACAGTGGGAACGACGAAGCTGGAGTCTATGTTGCGACCAGCGAGGAGTGGAAGTGTGCAGAGTTTGGTCAAAGCATCCTGAGCACTATTGGCATGGAGTGAACAGGCACCAGGAAGTCCGCTATTGAGTGCGATGAGGAGATCAAGGCTTTCTGCTTCGCGCACCTCACCCACGACCAGACGGTCAGGACGCATCCGCAAAGCTTCCTTGATAAGGCGACGGAGAGTAATCTCTCCTGTTCCCTCTAGGCTCGCCTGACGGCATTGCATCGCGACGCAGTCTCGGGCATCGAAGTTCAGCTCAAATGTTTCCTCGACTGTGATGATGCGGTCATTTTCTCGAGAAGAACGGAGCAAAGCATTGAGCATAGTTGTCTTACCTGCCTGGGTTGCTCCACACACAAGAATGTTCTGCCTTGCTAACACACTCATTCGAAGAAACTCTGCTGCCTGACGGGTCAGCGAACCACTTTCAACAAGGTGGCTTAGATCACGCACGTTCTTTGAGAACTTTCGGATGTTCACAGCCCAGTGCTTGGAGGTGATATCTGGGATGGTGACGTGGAGCCGTGAGCCGTCTGGAAGAGAAGCATCAACAAAGGGAGATGACATATCCACGCGACGTCCAGAAGCCTGGAGCATGCGTTCAACCAGGTCACGGACCTGGATATCTGTGAACTTCAGTTCAGTAAGTTCGGCGACACCGTTACGGGCAACGAACACTTCGGTTGGGCTGTTGATCCATATCTCTTCAATAGTGGAATCTTCGAGAAGGGGTTGAAGTGCACCGAAACCATTGAGTTCAGCCATGGCAAGAGACCGAAGTTCTTCAGCATTGAGTGGAGCACCAGAATTGTGCACTCCATCGCGCAAGATTTCTTCGCGAAGTAGTTGTTCCAAGTCAGGAAGTTCAGAAGAGCCACTTGCTGAGCTGTTGTGCGCCTGAGCGCGAACAGCACCAACGATGCGAGAGATGGAATCAGACATGAGAGAAATCATGCCCGTTCCACCTACACAGCATCAGGAGTTATCCACACCAAGTAGACCAGATGTGGTCAGGACCTGATTCGTGTGACCTTGTAGACGGCTTTATCTGCTCTTCTCCCCACAGCAAGAACAGTAAGGATGTGCTTTTCTTCTGCGATTGTGTAAACCAGCCGATAGCCAGTCTTGTTGTCTTTGAGCTTGAAGCAATGGTTCAGATCGGACGAAAGACGCTCATTTTCAACCCGAGGATTTTCCAAACGTTTTATTAAACGCTTGGCCAAGGGTAAACGGACACTGTTATCGAGTTTTTGCCACTCTTTCAGAGCCTCAGGAATGAAGCGAAGTTCGTACGATGCCTCAGAGGGTGTCAAGGTCCACCGGAATTGCTGATTCAATTACAGCAAGTCGGCTTCTCAAGGTAGGAGCTATATCGTGCTCCCATAAAATTTCACAAATTTCTTCATAGTGCTCAGGACTGATCACATAGAAAGATGGTTTGTTGTTAGTGAGGACAGCAAATGGCTCATCGCCTGCTTTCTTCACTTCCAGGTTGGGGTTCTTTTTGAACTCACTGATTGTTGTCGTCATGGACGTCAATATCCTTTTCATCGGTTTCCCCTCCCTCAGAACTATTTAGTCTTAAATTTAGCACTAAATCAAGACCTAAATACTTGCACATTCCATAGTCTGTCAGAAACCACCGACAATGCGAAACGCACTTAGCAAAGCTTTTCAACGACTCCAGAAACAACCAAGTTCAGTTCTGTTGGCCAATCAGCTGTGGCTTCTGCCCCCAACTCAAGAATCAAATTCTTGGTCTTCCCCCACGCAATGAGCTCTTCTACTGATGTGATACCGCTTGTGTTCGCTGAATCTTTTGCCAGGGCACGAACAAACTCGCCCTTGCCCTTCTTGTTGAAGTGATTGAGGGCACGCAGCTGACCATTTTCACCCTTGGTCACGACACGCAGATAGACCGTATTCTCTGCAGGAGCCAGTGGAGCGAGTGCTGAGTAACCTTCAGAGCGCAGATCAAGCACCAGTTGAGGCTCCGGCTTGAGTTTCTTTGTCAAAGCTTTACTTGCTGCCTCAGCCCATGCCTTCTTGAGGCTTCCAGCGGCCAATGCGGGCAGTTTGGAGTCGAAGGAGAGCCGATATGCCGGGATGAGCTCTAAAGCCCCCACGGGCCCCAGAAGCGCAGACTGTATCATCACGTTATCCCGCAGGAAGTTCCGGGCCTGCTCATCGAGATTCATAGCGGCGAGGCCGTCATAGAGCACACCGGTATAGCGATCGATGGCCGGCATGGTGGGTGAGGTCTTGACCGCCTTGTTGCGGTCAACCTCGCCCATCTGCTTGGGGCTCAACTTAAGAACCTCAGCACACACCTTGGGCTTGCGTGCCAAAGACACCGTGGCGGCCACCACTCGCTTCCGAATGGGATTCAACTCTGGGAAGGACAGAGCTGATCCAGTTAGAAGCTGCTCCAGCGGAGCACCCTCTCCCCCATCACGCTTCGTTTCCGAAGGCGGAAGCAATATCAACATGAGTGTCCCTTAAGTGCAAACGCCCGCAGGAAGAGAAACTCTTCGACCGCGGGCATTAGCGTGTGAGAGGTTGAGCGTTAGCCAACCAATTCTGCGGCGGAGGCAACAACAGAGACGTTGTTGTTTTCAACCGAGAGGAAACCACCAGCAGCGTTAGCGGTGATCTTTGAACCGTCCTCAGTGGTGACGCGAACTTCACCGCCGGCGAGAATCGCCAGCATAGGTTCGTGTCCGGGAAGGATACCGATCTCGCCCTCGCTGGTCTTGGCAACAACCATAGAGGCTGCGCCAGACCAGACTTCCTGGTCGGCAGCTACGACGCTGACCTGAAGGAGAGAAGAAGCCATGATTAGCCGTTTTCCTTCTGGATCTTTGCCCACTGCTCTTCAACGTCGGAGATAGCACCCACGTTGAAGAAGGCCTGCTCTGCCACGTGGTCGAATTCACCCTTAGCAATAGCGTCGAAGGATTCGATGGTGTCCTTGAGAGGAACGGTCGAACCTTCAACACCGGTGAACTTCTTCGCCATGTAGGTGTTCTGCGACAGGAACTGCTGGATGCGACGTGCGCGCGAAACGGTGATCTTGTCTTCTTCAGAGAGCTCGTCAACACCAAGAATCGCGATGATTTCCTGGAGTTCTTTGTTCTTCTGGAGGATCGCCTTGACCGTGGTCGCAACGCGGTAGTGGTCTTCACCTAAGTAGCGAGGGTCCATGATGCGCGAGGTCGAGGTCAGTGGGTCCACAGCAGGGTAGAGACCCTTCGATGCGATTTCACGAGAAAGCTCGGTAGTTGCATCGAGGTGAGCGAAGGTCGTCGCTGGAGCGGGGTCGGTGTAGTCATCCGCAGGAACGTAGATTGCCTGCAGCGACGTGATCGAGTGACCACGGGTTGAGGTAATGCGCTCCTGGAGGATACCCATTTCGTCAGCCAGGTTGGGCTGGTAACCCACAGCAGAAGGCATACGACCAAGAAGTGTCGACACCTCAGAACCTGCCTGGGTGAAACGGAAGATGTTGTCGATGAAGAGCAGAACGTCCTGCTTCTGAACGTCACGGAAGTATTCCGCCATGGTCAGAGCAGACAGTGCTACACGAAGACGAGTTCCGGGTGGCTCATCCATCTGGCCGAAGACGAGGGCAGTCTTGTCAAAGACGCCTGCTTCTTCCATTTCGTGGATAAGGTCGTTACCTTCACGGGTACGCTCACCAACACCGGCGAATACCGATACACCACCGTGGTCCTGAGCAACACGCTGAATCATTTCCTGAATCAGAACGGTCTTACCCACACCGGCACCACCGAAGAGACCAATCTTTCCACCCTGAACATAGGGGGTCAGAAGGTCGATGACCTTGATACCGGTTTCGAAGAGCTGAGTCTTGGACTCGAGCTGGTCGAAGGGTGGTGGGGTGCGGTGGATGGGCCAGCGCTCGGTGATCTCGAACTTCTCGCCGGGCTTGCCGTTGAGGATGTCACCGGTGACGTTGAAAACCTTACCCTTGGTGATGTCACCAACGGGAACGGAGATAGGAGCACCGGTGTCGGATACTTCCTGGCCACGAACAAGACCGTCAGTGGGCTTCAGGGCGATGGCACGCACGAGGTCGTCACCGAGGTGCTGGGCAACCTCGAGGACAAGCTTGGTGCTCTCCTTGCCGATGACGACCGTGGTCTCCAGGGCGTTGTAGATGCCGGGGATCGAGTCGTGTGGGAACTCGATGTCGACGACGGGACCGTTCACGCGGGCGACGCGACCAGTTGCGGTCACTGCCTTCTTGGGAGCCGCTGCCTTCTTAGCAGGTGCTGCCTTTGCGGGGGTCTTAGCCTTAGTAGCTGGTGCTGCTGCCATTGCTCTTCTTCTCTCTTACCGGGTTTGGAAAGTCTGTGTTACTTGGCGGACGACAGGGCGTCGGCGCCACCAACGATTTCGGAAATTTGCTGGGTGATCTCGGACTGACGAGCGTTGTTCGCCAGACGTGTGTAGTCGCGGATCAACTTGTCGGCGTTGTCGCTTGCCGACTTCATTGCGCGCTGACGGCTGGCGTGCTCAGACGCAGCCGACTGGAGCATCGCGTTGTAGATGCGGCTTTCGATGTAGACCGGAAGCAACGCGTCCAGTACCTTGTCTGCCTCGGGCTCGAACTCATAGAGGGGAAGAACTTCTTCTTCACCAGGAGCATCGACACCTTCGACAACTTCCAAGGGAAGCATGCGAATCACGGTAGGGACCTGAGAAACCATCGAGACGAAACGGTTGTAGACAACGTGGATTTCATCCACGCCACCGTCTGCGTAATCGCGCAGGAAGCTTTCGAGAACAGATGCTGCAATTTCTTGAGCAGTCTCGAACACAGGCTGGTCAGTGCCACCAGTCCATACGCGCTCAGCGGGACGCTGGCGGAAGGAGAAGTAGGCGTTTGCCTTGCGACCAACCAAGAAGTAGACAACTTCCTTGCCCTGCTCACGAAGAAGCTCTGCGAGCTGCTCCGATTCGCGCAGAACCTGCGAGCTGAAAGCACCAGCAAGACCGCGGTCAGATGCGAGGATCACAACTGCTGCGCGCTGAATCTTTTCAGGCTCGGTCGTGAGGATGTGTGACACGTTGGTGTACGTGGCAACAGCCGACACGGCGCGAGTGATCGCACGCGAGTAGGGCGTGGACTGCTGAACGCGTGCCTGTGCTTTTTGAATGCGCGAGGCAGAGATCAGCTCCATTGCACGCGTGATCTTCTTGGTCGTCTGGGCAGAACGAATTTTCTGCCTATAGACCCGAAGTTGCGCTCCCATGTCTCTCCTGTGGTTTCTCTAAAAGTGGGTGATGTCAGTGAAGAAGGCGCTTAGCGCTTCTTCTTGACGATCTTTTCCTGGTTGACGTCTGCTTCGTCGATAGCTGTGAACTCTTCCTTACCAACCGAAGCTAGTGAAGAACCGTCGCCTACCTGGAATTCCTTCTTGAAGGTCACAACGGCCTTCTCAAGGTCTTCCACAGTCTTGTCATCGAGCACATTGGTGTCGCGCAGAGTAGCCAGAACCTTGGTCTTACGACCGAGGTAGTCCAAGAACTCACGCTCAAAGCGCAGGATGTCCTCAACAGGAACCTCATCGAGCTTGCCGGTGGTACCGGCCCAGATCGAGACAACCTGGTCCTCAACGGGGTACGGGGTGTACTGAGGCTGCTTGAGTAGTTCGGTCAGACGAGCACCACGTGCCAGCTGACGACGGCTTGCGGCGTCAAGGTCGGATGCGAACATCGCGAATGCCTCGAGTGAACGGTACTGAGCCAGTTCGAGCTTCAAGGTACCGGAGACCTTCTTGATCGACTTGACCTGAGCGTCACCACCCACACGAGAAACCGAGATACCTACGTCAACGGCTGGGCGCTGGTTAGCGTTGAACAGGTCCGACTGAAGGAAGATCTGGCCGTCGGTGATCGAGATCACGTTGGTGGGGATGTATGCGGAGACGTCGTTTGCCTTGGTCTCGATGATGGGAAGACCGGTCATCGAACCTGCACCGAGCTCGTCAGAGAGCTTTGCACAACGCTCCAGCAAACGGGAGTGTAAGTAGAAAACGTCACCGGGGTATGCCTCACGTCCTGGTGGACGGCGAAGCAGAAGTGAAACGGCACGGTAGGCCTCAGCCTGCTTGGAGAGGTCATCGAAAATGATGAGAACGTGCTTGCCGCCGTACATCCAGTGCTGACCAATGGCAGAACCGGTGTAAGGAGCAAGGTACTTGAAACCTGCGGGGTCAGATGCAGGAGCAGCCACGATGGTGGTGTACTCCATGGCGCCAGCGTCCTCGAGTGCGCCCTTGACAGCAGCAATCGTGGAACCCTTCTGGCCAATAGCAACGTAGATGCAGCGAACCTGCTTGTTGGTGTCGCCGGACTCCCAGTTAGCCTTCTGGTTGATGATGGTGTCGATCGCGATCGCGGTCTTACCGGTCTGACGGTCACCAATGATGAGCTGACGCTGTCCACGACCAACGGGGATCATGGCGTCAATAGCCTTGATACCGGTCTGCATGGGCTCGTGCACCGACTTACGCTGCATAACGCCAGGAGCCTGGAGCTCGAGAGCACGACGGCCCTCAATCTTCTTGATGTCACCGAGACCATCGATGGGGTTACCCAGTGGGTCAACCACGCGTCCGAGGTAGCCTTCGCCCACAGGAACGGAGAGAACCTCGCCAGTGCGGGTTACTTCCATACCTTCAACGATGCCGGTGAACTCACCGAGGACAACAACACCGATCTCGTTCTCGTCGAGGTTCAGGGCGAGACCCAGAGTGCCATCTGCGAAGCGGATGAGCTCGTTAGCCATCACACCGGGCAGGCCCTCAACGTGTGCGATACCGTCGGCTGCGTCGATGACGTGGCCAACTTCGGTCTTCGAAGCCGCAGTGGGCTTGTAGGAAGAAACGAAGTCCTTGAGAGCGTCGCGGATCTCGTTGGGGCTGATCGTAAGTTCTGCCATTGTGTTTTCCTTGTCTGATTCAGTCGGATGACTGAGAGGTGTTGGTAAGTGTTACCGGCTATCCAGCGAGCTGGAGTCGCAGTTCTTGAATACGGGACGAAACGGAGCCATCGATCACGTCATCGCCAACCTGCACACGCAGGCCACCGATAATCGCAGGGTCAATGACGAGGTTGATGTTGAGCTCGCGTCCGTAGACCTTCGCCAGGGACTTGCCCAGGCTAGTGAGCTGCGCTGCAGCGATGGGCTGCGCACTGGTCACGGTTGCAATGGATGCGCCTGCCTGGTCCGCAACAATGTCTGCTGCGTAGGAGAGCAGGGCGCCAATGCGGCGACCACGAGGCTGCTGCACGAGCGAGGACACGATGGCAATCGTTGCCGCCGAAGCCTTGCCCTTGAGCAGCTTTACTACGAGAGCGGCTTTAGCGTCGGGGTTACCCAGCTTGGAACCAAGGCTGAGCTCGAGTTCTGCGTCGCTCGACACGGCACGAGAGAACGCGAACAGCTCAGCGTCTACAGCTTCATTCTTCTTGGAACCCGACACAGCAGCGCGGATAGCAATTTCTTCGACACCGGCGAGCAGGTCATCCTGGCTCGACCAGCGATCAGAGACAATCTGTCCCAGCAACTTAGATGCGGTGGCATCCAGTCCCTTGCCGAAAACCTTGCCCAGGAGGGAAGACTTGTCGGCTGCAGGAACGGCAGGGTCAGCTAATACGGCGCGCAATTGGGCAGACTCAGCGAAGGCACGACCAGCAGCAAAGAGCTGTTCGCCCAATGCCAGGTTAGCCTTGGCTCCCAAGCCAGCAAGTGCTGCCTTGGAGCTGGTGATGGCGTGTCTGCTTGCGCTACCCATTACTTGGCTGCCTTCTCCGAAGCTGCGAGGTCAGCGAGGAAGCGGTCAACGAGGGCCTTGGACTTCTTGTCGTCGGTGAGAGCCTCACCAATGACGCCCGAAGCCAAGTCGATGGCCAACGAGCCAACCTCACCCTTGAGAGAAACGAGTGCGCTCTGGCGCTCTGCTTCAATCTGGGACTTGGCAGTTGCAGTGATGCGAGCTGCCTCGGTTGATGCGCTTTCCTTTGCCTCAGTCACGATCTTGGCGCCGTCTGCACGAGCAGCGTCGCGGATCTTGCCTGCTTCAGCACGTGCGTCAGCAAGCTGCGCGGTGTACTTCGCCAGGGCTTCCTCAGCTTCACGCTGAGCAGCATCTGCCTTCTCGATGTTTCCCTCGATAGCTGCTCCACGGGCTTCCAGCATGGCTGAAACGTTGGGGAGCACCTTCTTCCAGAAGAAGATGAGGATGATCGCGAAGACGACCGCCGACCAAACGATGTCGTACGGTGCTGGCAACAGAGGATTTGGTGTTTCCTCTGAAGCTGCCACGATTAGTGCCTGAAGCATGATGCCTCCGTGTCGAACGGGTAGATGACTAGTTGGTGAAGATGAAGTAGGTCGCGATACCGATGAAGGCAAGTGCCTCGGTGAAAGCGATACCCAGGTACATCAGAACCTGAAGACGACCAGCAAGTTCAGGCTGGCGTGCAACCGACTCGATGGTCTTGCCTACGACGATACCTACGCCGATAGCGGGGCCAATGGCTGCGAGACCGTAGCCGACGGTGGCAATGTTGCCGTTGATTTCGGCGAGAACCGATGTTGCGTCCACGATTGTTTCCTTCCGTGTGGTCGATAGAGGCGGATGCCTAAATCGTTAGTGTTCCTCAGCCAGCGCGAGCTGGATGTAGACCGTTGTCAGCAGTGTGAAGACGTATGCCTGCAGTACTGCAACAAGAATTTCAAATGCGGTGAAGATAAAGCCGAAAGCGAAGGTTCCGATTCCGAAGAAACGAGCCCAACCAGCCTGGTCCAGCGCCGCAGAGAAGAAGAAGAAGTCGGTTGCCGAGAAGCAGAGCACCAGAAGAAGGTGGCCAGCAACCATGTTCATCAGAAGACGAAGAGCGAGAGTAATCGGACGCAGGATAAAGATCGAGAAGAACTCAATCGGGGTCACGATGATGTAGATAGGCCAGGGAACTCCAGGTGGGAAGAAGGAGTTCTTGAGGAACGCACCGGGGTGCTTCTTCAGACCGGCGTAGATAAAGGCGACATAGGCCACAACAGCCAGTGTCAGCGGCAGACCGAATAGTGACGAACCTGCCACGTTCATACCGGGGAAGATACCCGGGATGTTCATAGCCAGAACGGTGAAGAAGATCGCGGTGAGAAGTGGCAAGAAGCGCTTGCCGTCCTTCTTACCCAGCAGGTCTTCGGCAATGTTCACGCGCACAACGTCCAGCGCCATTTCAGCCAGTGACTGCCCCTTACCAGGAACGAGCTTCATGTTGCGGGTGGCAAGCCAGAACAGCAGGATCAAAATCGCTGCCATCGCGAAACGAATCAGAATGATTCGGTTGATCTCAAAGGGTGTGCCTTCGAAGAAGATTGCGGGTGGGAAGAATTCGTTGATCGACGGACCCTGAAAGCTCGAGCCATCCCCTGACGAGGTGACGAGCTTGGTTACAGCGTTTACTAGCAGCGCTATCTCCTGTTTCGGGGCGTGGAGCTTCTGCTCTCGCGACGACGAACATGCGGGATCCCCCAGCAGTTCAATCTCGTTTGGCTTCGTTGTCGAAACGTGGGTGATTGATCCGCAGATGGTGCGAGGGATTACTCAAGACTTTACAGGGAAAAAGTGCCGCTGACCCAATCTAAAAACTACTTACCGGTCAGCGGAAACACTCCCCCGCTACACCAACAAGAAACGGCCAAGACAAAAGCCCAGACAAAGTCTGGACACTGTCAGAAAAAAGTGAAAAAGGGAGAGAAAAGCTGGTCTAAAAAACTTAGCGCTGAAGATCAGAAACGTATGGCATGCGGGTCTTCATGACGACCATCACGTCCACCACCAGTGAGGCAATCACGCCGGCAATCAGCGACAAGAACAGCGCAGTGGGATCAATCCAAGGCTGATCGCGTAAAGCAAGTGCAGCGACGATAAAGGCGACGAACTTAAGTAGCCAGGCACCCAGCACAATTCCAAAGAACGCGACGATGTCATAGCGAACAGCGATCAAGATACTCAGCGCCGTAATTCCTAAGAACACTCCCGACATGACAGCGCCAATGACAGCTGACCAGGCAGCTGTCGGACCAGCAACAAGCAGGCCAATGACTCCGCCCACCACAGCGATTGCTGCGGCGAAAGCGAAGCCATAGGCCAGCGTGCGACGAAGCACTGGAACGGAACTGGGAACACCAGAAGGAAGTACGCGAGAGGTTTCTGTGTTAGTCATGACTATTTGTCTTTATCTTTCTCATCTGCGAACTTCGGAGTGGACTTCGTGGGCTGTGATGAATTGCGAGAGCCGCGCTGTGAGATGCCACCCAAATCAATCTGGCCGGTAGCACCGGCAATAATCTCATCAGCCGGAACGGGGACGTCATCTTCAAACTTGTTGCTAGCAGCATCGAGCGGGTCATACTCAGCCAGGACGGCGTCGTCCTTGAGTGACTGGATGGTCATCTCCACACGCTGACGACGAGTCAGAGGCAGGATAGTCAACACTGCACTGACAATTGTTCCCACAATGAGGAACACCACCGCAATGGCATAGGGCTTCACAACGAAGAACAGCAAGAAGCCGATGGAGACCACGGCGGTCCAGCTGTAGAGAATGAGCACTGCTTGTAGGTGCGAGTGCCCCATGTCGAGCAAGCGGTGGTGCAAGTGCTTGCGGTCAGCTGTAAACGGCGACTTACCTGCGCTCACGCGGCGCAGCACCGCAAGAGAGAAGTCAGCAAGTGGCAGCAAAAGAATTGCGAACGGCAACATGATGGGCAGGAATGCAGGAAGCAACTGAGACTTACCCAAGCCAGTCTCAGTGAAACCACCGGGATCAATCTGTCCTGTCACCGCAATACCGGCAACTGCCATGAGTAGACCCACCAGCATCGAGCCGGCGTCTCCCATGAACAATCGTGCCCGGTGCCAATTGAAGGGCAAGAACCCAGCACATGCCCCTACCAACACAGCAGCAATGAGTGAAGCCAGGTTGAAGTAGTTAGATGGGCTGGTCTCACGCGCTAACAGATAGCTATAGATCAAGAAGACGCCATTAGAAATCAGTGAGACACCGGCAACAAGACCATCCAGGCCGTCAATGAAGTTGACGGCATTCATCACCAGGACGATGACAAAGATGGTCAACAAGAACGACATGGTGGGAGAGCCCACCGTGATACCGCCAATAGGCAACGACAAAATCTGAACGCCCTGCCACGCAACAAGTGCAGCAACACCGAGCTGAGCAGCGAGCTTGATGGTCCAGTCCAGATCCCACAGGTCGTCCAAAACACCCACGACCACAATGAGGAATGCAGCGCCCATAATGGCCAATACTGGTCCAGGCTCGGCAAAAATCACCCGGAAGAACGGGATCTGGCTGGCCACAGCAAACGAAACAACAATTCCTAAGAACATTGCCACGCCACCCAAACGCGGGGTGGGGCGGGTGTGAACATCGCGTTCACGGATCTTGGGATAGAGCTTGTATTTCAAGCTCAAGCGACGAATCACATAGGAGAACCCAAAGGTGACCACTGCCGAAGCAAAGGCCATCAATGCAAGCATGAACACGGTTTAGCCAACAGCTTCAGTTGAGGGCTCGAGGGTGTCTCCGATAACCTCACGCAGCTGAGCTGCAGTGACAACACCGTCCCGAAGAATACGAATACCACCGGTTCCGCGAGACAAGGCGGTGGCATCCACGATGGTGGAAGCCATCCCTTCGGTGGCTTCTCCCCCGTCCAGATAAACCTCAACGCGTGCACCAAGCTGATCATGTGCTCCAGCAGCAGTCGTGGCGGCAGGCTGTCCCGTGAGGTTCGCCGAGGAAACCGCAAGAGGTCCGGTCTCTGCCAGAAGTTCTAGCGCAACGGAGTGCGCAGGAACACGAACAGCAACAGTGCCATTGGTTTCACCTAAATCCCATGCGAGGGAAGGCTGGGCTTCAAGGACGATGGTGAGACCGCCAGGCCAGAACGCGGCAGCCAAAGCACGGACCTCGTCTGGAATGTTCTGAGCTAGCCCATTCATAGTTGCGGCAGAGGGCATCAAGACAGGTGGGGGTGACTGGCGCCCACGACCTTTGGCCTCCAGAAGCAGTTGCACTGCTTCTGGACTGAATGCGTTCGCTCCAACGCCATAGACAGTGTCTGTGGGAATGACAACCAGCTGCCCTTTCGCCACGGCTTGGCGAGCAAGCCGCATGCCGGTGAGGAGTTCGGAATTATCCGAGCAGTCGTAGATGCGAGACATAACTCGTCTAGTTTACGGGCGGGTGGCTGTTGTGTAGCGGTCGCGACCGGTCAGGTCGCGATGCGTGGCGGCAGCCCGCCAGCCATCTGCGCTGAGAATTCCTCGAATATCTGCCCCCTGCAACTCACCATGCTCGAGCATGAGCGAAGCTCCTGGCCGTCCAAGTTTCAATGCCACCTGTGAGACCTGGCGGACCACATCAAGTCCATCCTGTCCCCCATAGAGAGCTAGAGCTGGATCAAAGAGCTGAACCTCAGGGTCGCGAGGAATCGCATCAACCGGGATGTAGGGAGGGTTTGAGGCAATGACCGCGACCGATCCCTCAAGGTCAGGAAAGGTTGACAGTAATTCTTCGCCAGCAAGGTCTCCAGGAACCAAATGGGCATTGTTGCCACCGAGAGCGGAGAAGTTCTTGGAAGTCCATGGCAACGCTTCTGGGCTCTTTTCCACGGCATAGATCACTGCATGAGGAACTTCAGTTGCCATGGCGAGCGCAATTGCTCCAGACCCTGTTCCTAAATCAACACCAATGGGTGAAGGTTCCGCCAGGGAACGCAAAGCATCAATGGCCATGCCAGCAAGCTGTTCCGTCTCTGGACGAGGAACAAAGACGCCTGGGCCCACCTGGAGCGTCATCGACCTAAACCAGGCGACGCCCAGGATGTGTTGCAGGGGTTCACGGCCAGCACGTCGATCCACGAGTTGGCGAATAGCGAGGGCCGATTCGCCAGAAACAATTACCCCGGTAACCAACTTGGACGCAAGCTCACCGCGGCTCAGGCCAAGAATGTGGCAAATGAGCAGCTCTGCATCCACGTCTGATTCGAGAATCCCGGCAGCGCTCAAAGACTGCATTGCCCACTGACGAAGGTCAGCGAGGGCAATGTCGTCGGCATGGGGCAAAGAATTCATAATGTCTTTGAACGTAACAGAACTATGCGGGGGTGTGTGCAGTGCCACATAATCAGAGAACGCTTTAGTAACACCCCTAACAAGAGAAACAGGTTCATCGTGGCTCGTTTGTACGACAACATCACAGAACTCACTGGCAACACCCCGCTGGTGCGCATCAACAGCTTGACCAAGGGCGCTGGTGCCACGGTTTACGCCAAGCTCGAGTTCTACAACCCCGGCAACTCCGTAAAGGACCGCTTGGGTAAGGCCATCATTGACGCTGCCGAGAAGTCTGGCGAGCTCAAGCCAGGTGGAACCATCGTTGAGGGAACCTCTGGTAACACCGGTATCGCCTTAGCCCTCGTGGGTGCTGCTCGCGGCTACAAGGTCATCCTGACTATGCCTGAGACCATGAGCATCGAGCGCCGCGTATTGGTTCGCGCTTACGGTGCAGAAGTTGTTCTCACCCCCGGCTCAGAGGGTATGCGCGGTGCTGTTTCTCGCGCTGAAGAGATCGTGGCCAACACTCCCGGTGCAATCCTGGCTCGCCAGTTCGAAAACGCCGCTAACCCTGCTATCCACCGCGCCACTACTGCTGAGGAAGTCTGGGCCGACACTGACGGCAAGGTAGACATCTTCATTGCAGGTGTGGGAACTGGTGGAACTATCACCGGAACTGGCCAGCGCCTCAAGGAACTCAACCCGGACATTCAAATCATTGCCGTTGAGCCAGAAGAGTCCCCCATCCTCAATGGTGGAGCTCCCGGTCCCCACAAAATCCAGGGCATTGGTGCGAACTTCGTTCCCCCCATCCTCGACACCACCGTCTATGACGAGGTATTCGACGTGAACTTCGATCAGTCAATCGAATACGCACGTCGCCTCGCAGCTGAAGAAGGCATCCTGGCTGGTATTTCCACTGGAGCTATCTTCTATGCAGCAACCCAGATTGCTAACCGTCCTGAGAACGCTGGCAAGACCATTGTTGCCATCGTCTGCGACTATGGCGAGCGCTATGTCTCCACCGCGCTGTGGGAGCCCTTCAAGGACTAACTTAATGAAAAAATAATCTTCCCAGTTTGGAACTAGGAAGATTATTTTTTAATGCAACTAGGTTCAGTCCCAACTGACCAGACCACTAAATTGGTCCCAAGAAAATTGCTCACTTCAAAGGAGTGGGAAATTGATGCTTCACGAACGCCTGAATCTAAAGCACCGATTCCAATAGATGCACAAACATTCGGGGAATCATAAAGAGTTATCCACCAATTTCGAATAGGTTTTATGTTCTGTCCAGTAGCGACTTCATCTTGATGATAGCCAAACCACTCGTAACCGGCATCAATAGTTTCTGGCGAGTAGCCATCAGAAACTAATTGACTACCCGCTTTCCATTTTAGGCCGTCAACGATGAAAGAGCTGTCGATAAAAATGGAGCTTACAAAAGCCAACCCTGCTAGAAAAAAACCAGAAAGAATCTTTCCTGGAGCCCAGGAAAGACGGTATTTGAAAATGAAATAAATTACCAAAGATGTAATCAGCGGAACGATAGGCAGAAAATACCTATCAAATCGTGGAGCGTTGGTTATTAAAGGAATGAATATCAATGTCCCCAACATCACTGAGCAATACCAAGTAACTAGTCCGACTTGTTGGTTAGCGTTTTCGATTCTTGGCTTGTTTGCAATTGAGGCCTCTAAATCAATTCGAGTCAAAAATTGTAAGGAAAAAATCCATAAAACGTAAGCGAGCGCGATTACCCCAAGCCATGTAAGCGAGTCAAAGAGCGGAAGCGGGATGAGATTGGGCGCTACCCCTAACGGAAAAGTTTCAATATAAGAGCCTTGCGGCGCGAAATAGTTACCAAAAATCAAGCCTCTTTGACGAAAAATCAAAATCATTACAGCCAAGAAAATGGTGCTTAGAGCAAATGACAGAATCTTTTTCTGAAGACTAAGAAGTTTCAGCTTTGAAAAAGGGTTGGACAACGCCAAAGCAGGAATCAACAGGAAGCCCAACATCGCAAGCGCGCGCACTGC
Source organism: Actinomycetota bacterium (assembly GCA_041178865.1). Classification (GTDB taxonomy): domain Bacteria; phylum Actinomycetota; class Actinomycetes; order Actinomycetales; family Microbacteriaceae; genus Aurantimicrobium. Next base: position 40,150 of record JBEGUL010000077.1, read on the forward strand.
CTGTATTGTGCTCTCCTTGAAAGCCCCGACATCCAGCATCCCCCGGAGTTCTGCCGCGTTTACAAGGCTACTTCGCCAAATGTACAAAGCAATGCAGGCGAGCATCCAAAATAATGCGATCGTTACTGTCTTCGAACGCAACTTTCTAGCTGCAATTGATTTGGAAAAGAAGAAGAAGCCAGCTATTGCTAGACCACTTGCAATCGAATACTCCCTTACGCTGAATGCTGCAAAAGAGAAGAAGTAAGCTGCGGCGAGCCAACGCAGGCCAAACTTTTGGTCTAGATTCGCGCGAACAGCTAATAGCAACGCAACCATCTGGAATGTGTATGCAGGAACATCCGTCATAAATGAAACGGAGGTAGATATCCAAAAAGGAGATGCTAGAAGAGTCCCAATACTTATGAAGCTCATCCATATGTTTAAGAAAGTCCGCAATAACAACCAAGTGGCAAAAAGCCCAATAGCCCCCACAAGAATTTCAAGTAACTGCAAATTTGCAATTGAGAAACCAAAGATGCTTATTGTGGGCTGTCCAAGAATTACTAATCCAACAGCATTGGCTAGTGAACCGCTTTCAATTCTGAATTGTCCAGATTCGGCAAACCACTGCGCCATATGGAGGTAGACCCAGTCATCGTTTCGAGGAACTCCAATAGCACCCCGGAAGTTTGCCCAACTAAAAACAAGGAAACTGTATAGGGAAATGACTCCGAACGTTACAAAGAGTTCAAATTTGCTCAGGTTAAATTGTTTTTGAACTTCTAGGTTCATGACGCATACATCGAATTCACTATGACCCCCCTTCATATACTATTCGAGCATTATTCTTCGAAAGGAAAGAAAAGCCACTTTCCACCTATTACCCTTGAATTCAGATGTTTAATTTTCGAGAAGATATTTCTAACGCGCGATTGCACGACCCTGCAGCCAGATCTTCTTTTGAGGTGTGGGTTGTAGCTTCTGGCCTTCACGCTGTCTGGGCACACCGCTGGCACCACTGGCTATGGAATCACGGGTTCAAGTTCCTAGCCCGTGTGGGTTCACAATGGATCAGGTTTTGGACTGGAATTGAGATTCACCCTGGAGCAACAATCGGCCGCCGGTTCTTCATTGACCACGGTATGGGTGTTGTTATTGGCGAGACCGCAGAAGTTGGTGACGACGTGATGATGTATCACGGAGTGACACTGGGCGGTCGTTCACTCAAGCCAGGAAAGCGTCATCCAACGATTGAGCACAACGTCATCATTGGTGCTGGTGCAAAGATTCTGGGCCCCATCACCATTGGACATGGCAGTGCAATCGGCGCAAATGCCGTTGTAGTCAGAGATGTTGACCCTAATTCACTTGCAGTGGGAATCCCTGCGAAAACAAAGCCACTTAATGGACCCACCGAAGGCGTCGGTTACACCGACCTTTAGGTCAGACTGCGAGAATGCTCGAGTGAATATCGAGCAATCGAGTTCTTGTCGTTGAGATCTACGTTGAGTGCACGGTGGATGTTGACCCACTTGGTCCAGGCATAAGCCGGATTTACAAAGATCCAGTGAGCTTTTGCCCAGACGCTGTAATCCTTGTCGCGGACTATTCGTCCCCAGGACACCAGAATGTCTCGCAGAGCACGAAGCTTGGCTTGAGTCCAGGATAGAGACTGACGCCCCTCCCCCACGCGGCGCATACCGAGTGTTTCGTCGAAGATTCGCTTGCCGTATTCGCTGAAGGTGACGTCATTAGAGTGCTCTACGACAGCAGTAGCTGCAAAGGCCTTGCGGTAACCAGCTTCGAGCAAGTCTCTAGCGAAAGCCATATCTTCGCTGTAGTTCACGTCTCGGTAGGAGATGGTGTTCAGCAGGAAGTCACGACGGGTAGCGGAGTTCACGTCGGAGTAGAACAACTCTCCTGGAGTCAGTTCGTGTGCTTTGGAAAGCGACCCATCAATGACGGTGGTACCACCATCAGGGCCGCAGGCCCGGAATACGCCATCGATTTCATACTTCAACAATGGTGAGCAATTAGCTCGCGCAATGTGCTTGCCTACAACCCCCACACAATCCAGACCAGCTGGATTCAATGGTGCCGTGATGTTTGTCAGCCAATCTGAATCTGTAGGGATTGCGTCGTGGCTCAAATAAGCAATGTTGGTGCCACGAGCCAGTTTTGCAGCTAGGTTACGTGTCTTTCCATGGCCAAACTCAGATCCAGGAATCTCCACCAACTTCACAGCAGGGTGGGTGCCAATGATGTCCAAGGTGGCATCGCTGGAGCCAGAGTCGATGATGAGGATTTCGAAGTTGCCGGCAAAGTCTTGAGATTCCACAGCATGGAGCAAGCGATCTAGATACTTTTCACCATTGAAAGTAGGAATGAAGACGGTTGCATCAACCGTCCCCTTACTTACAGGAGTAACGAGAGGCATTACTTCTTCTTGCGCTTGATGATCTTGTCGAAGGTAGCAACAACGTGAGCACCCGCGTCGTTCCATGAGCCACCCTCGGCGGACTTCGCAAGAGAACGCGAATATTCGACCTGGTCGGGACGATCAAGCGCAGCAATGATGCGATCTGCCATGAGCGCAGGTGACATGGGAACAAACTCAATTCGAGGGTCATCGCGCAGAGTCATGCGCGTGTTTTCGCCGTCGTTGACCACAGGTACCACGCCACACGCCATTACTTCCAATGGAAGCAAGGACATGCAGGTAAGGGAAAGTACAAGTGCAGCACCACAGCGGTTATAGAGCGCAGGGAGCTGGGAAACCTGAAGCGTTCCGTGGTTCACGAACGGGAATTCAATTCCTGCCTTGGACATATCCCAACCAGCAATGTTGATGGTGATATCTGGACGACGGCGGTGAACTTCTTCCAACACCAGCAAGCCAAACTCCGTGCCACGACGAGGTGTGGTGGGGCGTGCATAGAACAAGATTTCGTTGCGCGGAGCATCGTTGGTGCGGGTATAACGAACTGCATCCACAGCGTATTCGTAGAAGTCTGTTGGCATACCGTAATCACGCTTCAGCTTCGCGGCCAGCCACGAACCAATCGTGATTCCGTTGTAACCCAAACGGTACGAGTTTTCTGCCACCACATAGTCAGGTCCTGCTGGGAAGAAATAAGGCTCAAAGTCGAGTACCCAGTAAATCCTGGGAACGTTGCGCTCGTAACGCCATGCTGCATACGCAGTGGCCCAGTCGGTAGCCACGATGACATCAAAGTCACCCGTGATTCCGGTTTCTGGGTCATACATGCGATATTCAGCAGCAAGCTTGGGGTAACCCGAGTTGGTGGAAAGCATATGCTTCACACCTTCAACACTCACCTTGGGATACTGACCTGCCGAATACAAAAAGATCGTGATCTCATAGCCAGCTTGTTCGAGGAACTCCATGAACAAGTAAGCATTCTGGTGACCGCCGCTCGAGCGCCCGGGAGGAGAAATAACCCAGGCAATCTGTGGCTTTCCGTTGGGATTTACTGGCTTCTCTGCCTTGAATTGGCGGTTTTCCGTCCAGTCAACGGCGAGGACATCTTGCTTGAAGACAGTTGCCAGAGGAACTTCTTCAAAAGGGTTTGAACGTGAAGTCAGCCATTTGGCTCCGCGCCATGCAGTGGACTTAACACCTTCGTATTTCAGCATCTCTGATGCACGGGAAAAAACTGACATGAGGATTACTTGAATGCCTTCACAGTCTCAATGACATAGTGAACTTGTTCGTCACTCATTCCAGGCCAGAGGGGAAGACGTGCCAGTCGACCTGCGAATGAATCAGTATGTTCCATGGTTCCCACAGTGCGACCAAACTTCTTTCCTGCAGGGCTGGAATGAAGTGGCACATAGTGGAAAGTGCCAATAACACCGTAACCACGCAGGTACTGCAGCAAAGCATCACGCTTTTCCTGGTTGGGCATTAACACAAAGAAGACATGTGCTGCATGCTCACCCTCGGCAGGGTTCATCACTGAACCACCCAGTGAGTGAGCCCACTCGGTGAGCTCAGCCGCGTAGGTGTTCCAAATCTCGAAACGACGCTCCTGGATGCCCTCGAAGGCATCCAGCTGGGCGTCCAGCACAGCTGCATTCAGTTCTGAGGGCAGGTAGCTGGATCCCCAGTCAACCCAGGTGTATTTGTCTACCTGACCACGCAAGAACTTGGAACGGTTGGTTCCCTTTTCACGCATAATTTCAGCTGGTTCTGACAACGAAGAATCATTGATCAGAACTGCTCCGCCTTCACCACAGTGAATGTTCTTGGTGTCATGAAAACTCTGAATAGCCACAGAACCAATTGTTCCCAAGGCGCCGTAACGAGACTTCACAGCCAAGCCGTGAGCGTTGTCTTCGATTACGGGGATGTTGTGTGTGCGAGAGATTGCCATGATGGCATCCATGTCGACAGGAACACCGCCGTAGTGCATGACAGAGATGGCCTTGGTTTTGGGCGTTATTGCGGCCTCAACCTGAGCAGGGTCTATGTTTCCGGAATCACCCTCAATGTCGACAAAGACTGGAGTAGCCCCGGCTGCCACGATGGATGCTGCACCAGAAGAGAATGTGAAGCTGGGAACGATAACCTCGTCCCCCACACCAATTCCCAAGAGACGAACAGCCATTTCCAGAGCAGCTGTCCCAGAAGTAGTCAACAAAACTGTGGGTGAACCAGTCAGTTTAGATAACTTCTGCGAAGCAGACTTGGTAAATGGACCGTCACCATGGACATGATCAGATGCAATAACCGCTGCAAGATTGTCCGGCGCCGCAGGCGCACGGAAAGGCACCGAGAAAAGAATCGGTGTCTTCGCAGCGCTTTCAGACATGAGTCGAGTCTAGTTCTTGGCTAGTTTTGGTCGCCCAAAGCAGCCAAGCGCGATTCTTCATCAGCAGCAATACAGGACTGGATAACTGGCTCTACGGCACCATCCATCACACGGTCCAAGTCATAAGACTTGTAACCGGTGCGGTGGTCCGCAATACGGTTCTCAGGGAAGTTGTAGGTGCGAATACGCTCTGAACGGTCCACGGTACGGATTTGTTCTTTACGTGCCGCGCTCGCTTCCGCCATTGCTTCTTCCTGCTGGCGAGCAAGAATACGTGCACGAAGAACGCGCATACCGGCTTCACGGTTCTGAAGCTGGCTCTTTTCGTTCTGCATCGAGACCACGATTCCGGTGGGAAGGTGGGTAATACGAACGGCAGAGTCAGTGGTGTTAACAGACTGTCCACCAGGACCACTCGAGCGATAGACATCGATCTTAAGGTCGTTCTGGTTGATAGCAACTTCTTCAGGCTCATCGACTTCTGGGAAGACGAGAACACCGGCAGCTGAGGTGTGGATACGTCCCTGAGACTCAGTTGCGGGCACGCGCTGGACGCGGTGCACGCCACCTTCATACTTCAGATGAGCCCAGACACCCTGTGCTGGGTCGTTCGAGTTGCCTTTGATGGCAACTTGAACGTCCTTGTATCCACCGAGGTCAGATTCGGTCTTATCAAGAACTTCTGTCTTCCAGCCCTTGGACTCTGCGTAGTGGAGATACATGCGCAGAAGGTCAGCCACGAACAGCTGGCTTTCAGCACCACCTTCACCACCCTTGATTTCCATGATTACATCACGGCCATCATCTGGGTCACGAGGAATGAGCAAACGGCGCAGCTTTTCCTGTGCTACAGGAATGGCTTCCTCCAGTGCAGGAATCTCTGCAGCGAATGCTTCATCTTCCTTGGCAAGTTCCTTGGCAGCAGCCAAGTCTTCTTCCAATGTGGTCAAGCGCTCATAAGCAATCTTGATCTGGCTGATTTCGGCATAACGACGGTTGAGCTTCTTCGAGCGTGACGCGTCAGCGTGCACGGCCGGGTCGGAGAGCTGAACCTGCAGCTCTTCGTACTCGGCGAGAAGGCCTT
>JBEGUL010000078.1:0-3559 GCA_041178865.1 Actinomycetota bacterium
TGAATCACTCAACACCAGGGGAGTAATCACATCTGTCGTTGAGGGAATGAGGAGTGAGCCAGCGCCTGCTTGGGCCTGGGCAGAAATATCTGCATCGGCATAAGCAAGTAAAAAGCTTTCGTTAGGCATAGATCTCAGCAGAGAGAGCCAGGAAAGCGCTCCTTCGGGTGCGTTTTCACCAAGTGCTTCGATTGAAGACAGAATGCGAGGATCCACGGCCATCGTGACAGATCGGCCCTGGGCAATTGCCAACTGGCGCGTCAATATGCCACTGGGTCCCGTGAGCTCGGTCAACTCTGCTGCAGTGAGTAATCCAGAAGTACTGGGAGAGGGAACGAGTGGCAAGATTCCAGCGAAGGCCGTCTTCTCTGGGGCTAATCCTGCAGTCCAGACAAAAGAAGACCTCCCGGCGGCAGCGCTGTCATTGTCGATGACATAGTCAACCGCGAGGCCTCGTGCTCCCCAGAGCCCGCCAAAACGGCCAGAAGCAAGGGGCAGCTCCACAAGAACATCAACAGTCTTGCCAGCAGGAACCTCAGGAACCTCGACGGATGCAAGGAAGCGGCCTGGTTGAGTAAATTGATCTTCTGCCGCAAACCACGAGTCAAGATCAGCAATGGTGCTCAAAGGGGCAGAGCCGGCGGTAATCACAGCTTCGGCAGTGGGCAGTGACTGCGTGCTTGTGTTTGTCACGGTCACTGTGACAGAAAGATTCTCTCCAGGACCTGCACTCAGAGCCGCCGGAGTCAACCCAACGCTGGCATTTTCATCGGCGTGAGCACGCGGAAGGTGACTAGTTGCAGAGCCAGCAACGATCAGAACAAATGCCACAAGCGCTGCGAAAACCGGCATCGCAATACGTCGAAGGGGCAGGGTGGGCATCCTGCCATTGTAGGCGTCGCAACCTCAGAACCACCTGATGCTCCCCGTAGAATGACGGGAAATGCACAGTGTCTCTTCAGCCATCGAATCGATTACTCAGTTGAGTAAGTCGCCCAGCGTTTCACGCTTGGCGGCAGCCTTTGCCGATGCCGGATATGAATTGGCACTTGTTGGTGGCCCCGTCCGTGATGCTTTCCTGGGTCACGCCGTTCACGACCTAGATTTCACCACTAATGCATTGCCCGACGACATCATTCGCGTGGTCGAGCCCATCTCGGAAGCTCACTGGGACATTGGTCGCGACTTCGGCACGATTGGTGCACAGATTGCCGGCGAGAAGGTCGAAATCACGACCTATCGTGCAGATCAATATGACGGAAAGACGCGGAAACCAGAGGTTGCTTTCGGAGACAGCCTCGAAGAAGACCTGACCAGACGTGACTTCCGCGTGAACGCGATGGCTGTTCGACTGCCCGAGCTCGTTCTCGTTGACCCTTCCGGGGGCGTGGAAGATCTCATGTCAGGAATTCTCCGAGCTCCGAAGTCAGCTGAAGTCTCATTCACTGAAGACCCTTTGCGCATGATGCGTGCAGCTCGCTTCAGTTCACAGCTGGGCTTCAAGCTGGATGAGGAAACTGAGTGGGCGATGACCGAGTTCGCCGCTTCGATTGAGAACATTTCTGCAGAGCGCGTAAATGAAGAGCTGTGCAAGCTCTTGCTGACAGATAAGCCTCGTGCCGGTATAGAACTTCTCGTCAGTACAGGCATTGCCGCCATCGTGTTGCCTGAAATTCCTGCACTGCGCCTGGAAGTTGATGAACACCATCATCACAAAGATGTATATGAACACAGCTTGACGGTGCTGGAACAAGCCATTGATTTGGAACAGGAACGCCACCCCGGAGAACCGGGAGATTTGACCTTGCGACTGGCCGCGCTGCTTCACGATATTGGCAAGCCGGCAACCAGGCAGCTCGAAACTGGCGGTGCGGTGAGCTTCCACCACCACGACCTCGTGGGGGCAAAGCTCTCGGTCAAGCGCATGAAAGCGTTGCGTTTCGATAAAGAAACCACGCAGAACGTAGCTCGCCTGATCGAACTCCACCTGCGCTTCTTTGGATACTCGGACGCGGCCTGGAGCGATTCAGCCGTGCGTCGTTATGCCCGGGACGCCGGAGATCTGCTGGAACGACTTCACATTCTGACTCGAGCAGATGTGACCACACGCAACAAGCGCAAGGCGGATCGCCTTGCCTTTGCCTATGACGATTTAGAAAACCGCATCGCTGAGCTTTCCGAAGCTGAAGAGATGGCAGCTGTTCGCCCTGATCTCAACGGTGAAGAAATCATGGCGATCTTGGGCATCCCCGCTGGCCGCGAAGTCGGCGAGGCATATAACTACCTCTTAAACGTCCGCTTGGACGAGGGGCCCATTGGGGCTGACCTCGCCCGCGAACGACTTCTCAGCTGGTGGGCTAACCGCTAGTTCTAGCCGATGCAGGGCTTGGCCGGATTGGCGCTCACCCCATTCCCGGTCTAGACTGGGGAAGTTGTCTGTGCGCCGGAAATATCCGGCCTCCTCAGATGGCACATGCACAACCCTCCTGATACAGACCGTCTGTATCCGTTTTAGTCCGAAGGAGGTGGGTTAGTCATGCATCAGTACGAGTTGATGGTCATCCTCGATCCAGAGATCGATGAGCGCACCGTAGCTCCCAGCCTCGACAAGTTCCTCAATGTCATTCGCAACGATGGTGGAACCATCGAGAACGTTGACATCTGGGGTAAGCGTCGTTTGGCTTACGAGATCAACAAGAAGGCCGAAGGCATCTATGCCGTCGTTAACTTCACGTCTAGCGCCGACGCAACTGTCGAGCTCGACCGCCAGCTGAAGCTTTCCGAAGCTGTCATGCGCACCAAGGTTCTGCGTGCAGAGGAAGCCATTGCTATGGTTGCCGCTGCTGCAAAGCTCGCTGACGAGAAGGCTGCCCGCAAGGCTGCTGCTCCCGCCAAGGCTTCGAAGGACGCGTAAGTAACATGGCCGGCGAAACAGTCATCACTGTGGTGGGAAACCTCACCAGTGACCCCGAACTGCGTTACACGCAGAACGGACTTGCAGTCGCCAACTTCACCATCGCATCCACTCCGCGCAATTACGATCGCGCATCAAGCGAGTGGAAAGATGGCGAGGCTCTCTTCCTTCGTGCCAGCGTGTGGCGCGAGTTTGCCGAGCACGTCGCAGGCAGCCTGACTAAGGGCTCCCGCGTCATTGCAACCGGTCGACTCAAGCAGCGCTCTTACGAGACCAAGGAAGGCGAAAAGCGAACCACGATCGAACTCGAAGTAGATGAGATCGGTCCCTCGCTTCGCTACGCCACGGCAACTGTAAGCCGCGCGGCTTCCTCGGGTCGTCCCGGTGTGCCAGCAGGAAACGACGAACCTTGGGGTTCGCCAACAGCTCCTGCAGCAGACCCATGGAACACCCCCGGTATCCCCGCAGACGATACGCCGTTCTAAGCATCCCTCTCCAGGTTCAGCACACGTTGAACCCACAAAAAATTTACGAAAGTTAGGTAATCATGGCTGGAAAAGCTAGCGGCGGAGCCCGCAAGCCACTCCGCGGTGGCAAGGGCGCTAAGGCTCTCGCACCTGCGAAGGCTATCCGCGTTGGTGTGAT
>JBEGUL010000079.1:0-31640 GCA_041178865.1 Actinomycetota bacterium
GAAGTTCCAGGGTGCAATCAGGGCAGCAACACCACGGGGCTGACGAACAACCTCGGTGAATTGGTTGGCCACACCGGGGAAGGGTCGCTCGTCAACCTGGTCGACGTAATCTGCAAGACCTGCGTAGTAACGCAGGAGCTTGCCGGCGTGACCCGCAGCCTGACGGGTCTCGGTGATACCGGTGCCGTTTTCACTGGTGATAATCATTGCCAGGCGCTCTGCACGAGCTTCAAACTCTTCAGCCAAACGAATCATCATGGCAGCACGTGCAGGGGCGCCGATGTCGCTCCACCCCGTTCCGCGGAATGCTCGAGAAGCAGCTTGAACGGCAGCGTCGATGTCTTCCACGCTGGATGCAGGGACAGCGCCCCAGATCTCTTCAGTAGAAGGATCGACAATCTCGATCTTCTTGTTCGACAGTGACTTTACCCAGTCTCCGTTGATGAAGTTATCGTCGTGGTATTCCTCGAGCGTGGTCATGATGTCCTTACTGAATGACGTCGAGCTTGAGCAGTTCAATTGAGCGCGCAAGCTCAACTTCTGCAATGGCACGTGCTTCGGGGGTGATCAACTGGCCATAGATGGTGTCTTCCAGACGCAGTCGAATTTCTTGAGGAGTCTTGCCAAACCACAGTGCAGAGAAAGCCATACCGGTGGGCTGGAAGCGCCACAAGCGATCAGCATCACGCATGATGGCATCTTCGATGCCGTCATGGTTGGGGTCGGTGTCGTGACCGTCGATGATCTTGCAGACGGCTTCTACTACTTCTTCGCTGTAGCCGAGAGGTGGGAGAACTTCGCGGGCAATGTTGCAGCCTTCGATTTCATGCAGAACACGAATATCGGACTGCATCGCGTTATCACTGCGGAAGCCTTCAGAGATGATGCGGTCTTCGTCGACTCGAGCCCAACCGGTGTCGTGGAGCAAGATAGCCAGGCGAGTGACGAGTGAATCTGCTTCAGGGTGGTGATCCAGCAGCAATTCAGCAAAGTTGAACGACAAGGGCAGGTGAATGTCGTTGGCACGTGTGCGCAGGTAAGGGCGAACCGCTACCCAGACGTCGTCGAGGTTTACCCATTCACCACGTGGGCTTGCTCCGTTTGCCAGAGTGGGGATGTCACCGAGGACATGCGTGTATTCCATAGTCATTTTCTTTACGCTTCCCCGCCCGTAATGAGCGTTTTGAGGGGGATGGAGGAGTCTGCTGCCGCATCCGCTGGGATATTTGCCCCAGCATTCAGTGCGCGACGAACGGCCATGTAATCGCTGACGTCGTTGACAGCGTCGATGGCCAACAGGGAACCGTTCTTGTAATAGAGAACGGAGAACTTATCCGCGGACATATCTCCACGAATCACGGTCTGGTCATAGCCGGAGGAGAGTCCAGCAATTTGCAGCTTGAGATCTGCCTGGTCAGACCAGAACCAGGGAACAGCGCGGTATGGCTCGCGAATACCCATCAAAGTCTTGGCGGCAACCTTGGCCTGGTCCACGGCGTTCTGGACAGATTCCAAGCGAACGTTGCCTTCATGGCCCAGCGGGTGGGGCAAAATCACTGCATCGCCAGCAGCAACCACATTAGGGTTCGAGGTTTCAGCGAACTCGTTGACCACGATGACGCCGTCTTCCATCTCGAGAGCGAGCTGGTCTGCTAATTCTCCACGAGCTGTCACACCAATTCCCGCCATGACGATGTCAGCGGGAACTACTGAGCCATCAGCGAGCTGAACTCCTGTTACCTTGCCATTCTCACCGACGAGGTGGGAGACCTGAGCATTGAGGTGAACAGTGGTGCCACGCTTTTCGTGTGCCGCCTTATAGAAGTCACTCACAATAGAAGAGACCGCACGGCCCATCAGACGAGAGCCTGACTGCAATACGGTGATGTTTTTGCCGGCTTTCTGAGCAACCGCGGCAACCTCGAGACCGATAAAACCGCCACCCAGGACCACCACATTAGTGATGGAATCCCAGCGCTTCTTGAGTTCTTTGGCATCGTCGAGGTGGCGCATGTAAAGCACGCCATCAAGATCAGCACCATCGACCTTGAGTTTGCGGGGATCTGCACCTGGAGTCAGTGCGAGCTTGTCGAACTCATAGGTCTGTCCTGAGCTGCCCTTGGCTACTCCCCCTGTGGGGCCAAACTCGACGTGCACAATCTTTTCGCCGGTGACGACGCCAATGTTGTTCTCAACATAGAAGTGTTCGTTGCGGAACTCTAAAGATTCTTCATCCATGTCACCGGCAAGATATGCCTTTGACAGCGGTGGCCGCTGGTAGGGAGCATATGATTCTTCGCCCACGATAGTGACATCACCGGCATAGCCTTCGTCGCGCAGCGACGAGGCTATTTGCATGCCGGCTTGGCCGGCACCAATGATGAGAATCTTTTCTTTCATAATGACTACTGCTTAGGAGCGATTCTTACCTTGAGGCCGTCGAGCTCTGCACACATCTTGATCTGGCAGGACAGGCGAGAAACGGGGAGGCGCTCGGACTCAGCACCGTCGAGCATGTCGTCTTCAAGATCAGAAACTTCGCCAGCGGCACCGACAAATGCTTCGTCAACATAGACGTGGCAGGTTGCGCAGGAGCAGGCTCCCCCGCACTCAGCAACGATGCCCTTGACGCCGTTCTTGACTGCGATCTCCATGACGGAATCACCATCACGAGCTTCGAGGGTGGTCTCGGTTCCGTCTGGGGAAATGTAGGTTACGTTCGGCATGTGTCTCTCCTGTTATGTGTTTCTGTAGATCGAATTCTTAGATAAATTGCTTGCCACCGTCGACCACGAGGGTCTGACCGGTGATGTAGCCGGACTGTTCTCCGGCGAGGAAGATGGCAGTTCCCACAATGTCTTCGGGCTGGCTGGCTCGCTTGATGGCTCCACGGTCAACGCCATAGGTTTCGGCATCTTCCATCAGGCTGAGGCTGGCTTCAGTGAGGGTAAACCCGGGTGCAATGGCGTTGACGGTGACGCCCTGTGGGCCAACCTCACGAGCCATCACGCGGGTCAAGCCAATGACGGCACCCTTTGAAGCGACGTAGTGCATCCACAGCGGTGAACCGCTAAAGACAGTTGCCGAGGCAATGTTCACTATGCGACCACCGGGCTGAGCCATCTTGGGATAGACCGAGGCTGAACAGAGCCAGGCGCCCTTGACGTTCACGTTCATCACGCGATCCCACTCAGCAGGGTCAATCTCAGTAAATGGCTTTCGGGTCAAGGTTGCATAGATAGCCGCGTTGTTGATGAGGACATCAATGCGACCGAAAGCATCAAGAGCTGCCTGAGCGAGGGCATCAGTGGATTCTTTGTTGGTGACGTCAACCTTGACAGCAATAGCTTTCGCACCTGACGCAGTCAGCATCGCTGCCGTTTCTTCCACACCAGCCTGGTCAATGTCAGCAACAACCAGCTGTGCACCCTCAGCAGCAAAGCCTTGAGCAAAAGCGCGGCCCAGGCCACCGGCAGCGCCGGTGACGATGACGACCTTGCCGTCGAATTGCGATGAAGCACTCATGAGGCGACATCCTCTCGGGTGTAAGTGTTGGCAATTTCATCACTGAAATCCATGCAGGCTGTTGTCACAAGAACGCGAGACATAGCTTTTGCTTGGTCAGTGAAAAGTTCGTTATAGGCGCGGTATGCACACAAGCGCAGCGATTGGTCAGCATCGATGCCAAACCAGTCCATCACGACGCGACGGCCGTGGGGTGTGACGCGCCAGACCTTGTCTGAGTCCTTAACCAGGGCATCATTGGTATTGATGGTGACCAGTCGAGTGTCGTGGCCATCGATGATGTCCACGATCTGCACGATGTCCTCCTCAGGAACACCGACCTGCTCGAGGATTTCACGCGCAATTCGTGCACCCTCTTTTTCGTGCTGAATGATCAGGTGGTGCAGTGATTCATCAGCACCAGGAGCAATTGCTTCCAGAGCTAGACGTTCATCGACTGTGGACCAGCCCGTGTCGTGGAGCAAGATAGCCGGAAGCACGATGTTCTCGTCAGCTTCAGGAATCTGCGAGAGCAAAGCTTGGGCGATGGAATACGCATAGAGGCTATGCGCATCGTTATCGCGGGTGCGAAGGAATTCCTTCGCCAAGGACCAAATCGCCCCATCCCGCTCGTTCAGCTCAATCATCCCGGGGACTCGCGATGCTTCCGGAATCTTTCCGGTGACATCGCGGCCCAGGTGATTGACAACTGGTGAGTGGGATGGGGACGACATGGTTTATTCCTTAGTGGCTGCTTACTTAGCCAATGATCTCGACGGTACCGTTCGAGCCATCGACTCGAAGCTTCATACCGGTCTTGATCTTGGTGGAAGCAGAACCGGTACCCGTAACGGCGGGGAGGCCGTACTCGCGGCAAACGATAGCCGCGTGGCTCATCATTCCACCGATGTCGGTAACAGTTGCGCTGATCTTGCCGAAGACAGGTCCCCAGCTAGGTGCGGTCACAGGAGCAACAAGGATTTCACCCTGCTGGAGCTGGTCAAGCTGCTCGGGTCCCATGATGACGCGAGCCTTACCCTCGACCACACCAGGGGATGCTGCCATACCCTTGAGCTGGTTGGGGTCGCCCTCGTCGGCACCAAGCCACTGCTGAACCTGCTCGGTGGTGATACCCCACAGCATGATGGTGAATGGCTCGTTGATTTCTGCTGGAGGCTCGTTGAATGCAGGCTCGGGGCGTGCAGTCATCAGGGCATCCACGATCTTGCGACGACGCTCGATCTCAGCTGGCCAGTAGGTGGGGCCAATGTAGTCGGCGCCAACACCCCAACCAGTTGCGAGGTCGAACAGTACGGGACGGACTTCGTCACGGGTCAGGTAGAGCATGTCATCTGGTTCTGCCCAGAAGCCGTAGCTGTGGAGCAGACGAGACAGCTGACGAACCTTGCGCCAGAAGACGCCCATGGTCCAGTGCTCGATGTAGAAGTTGTGGTCTTCTACGTAGGGGTACACGGTGCGTGCAAGACCGAGCTTGCCGTTGAAGGTCTCGAGGGCTTCGCCATCGAGAAGTTCAGCGTATTCACCCGAGATACGGTCGCGCTCAATGATGAGTGCATCCTTGGGGCGGTGGAGCTGCTCGCCCTTAGCTGCGCGGACAACGTAGTCCTGGATGTAGCCCATAGGCAGATCCAGGTTGTCACGCCAGTAGACGTCAGAACCGTAGAAGCCGTTACCGCTGGTGTAGTTGAACCAAGGCTCCTGAGCCTTCTCCCATGCAGCAATCCACTTCTTGCCTTCTGCAGAGCCCGCGAGTTCAGCAAGGGTTGCTGCTGCATCGAGGTTCTTGCCGAAGACGGCGGTGAGGTTGTGCTTCACAGCGAGGTCAGCGAGGTCCTTGAGCTCGTCATCGGGACGGAAGAGAACCGAGTCAACACCCATCACCATCTTGGCGATTGCGAGGTCAGGGATGCCAGGGAACGATTCCTTGCAGAAGCCGAAGAAGTCGAGGTAAGCGACGTATCCGAGGTTCAGGAACTCGAAGTGGTGCTCCCAGTTCTTGTATGCCAGCTGGATCAGACGGTCGTAGTCAGCCATCATCTTGGCGGTGGGGTCAATACCTGCACCGCTGGTGATGACCTCAATGTCAACCATGTCTGGGAGAGCTTCGAAGTTGATGGCGTCCATCTCTTCGATGGTTGCCAGAACCTTCTTCTTCCAGTTCTCCAGGAGGGAATCCCAGTTCTGGAAGTAGAAACCAGCGCGCTCCATGAAGTGTGGAACACGGTCACCGATGAGTTCGGGGGCAACAGCAACAGGGCTCATGTAGCAGAAGCCGTTGTGGATGCGGAACTCAATACCGTTTGCGGGAGGAATGATGTAGTGACGAGTGTTATAGGCACCGAGGCAACGAACGGCGAACTCAACACCGACAGTCTCGAAGGGCTTGAACACGTTGGGCCAGTGCTGCGAGTCGCAGAACCAGAACTTGGAGTTTTCCTTGTCCTTCAGGTTGTCCTGGAAGACGAGGTTGTATGGGTAGAGGTCTTGCCAACCTTCGGCACCCTTGGGTGCTGGCAGGTCATAAGGCGAGACGAAGCTCTTGCGAGCGGCGCTTGGCGTCATTGCTTTTGCCTTCTTTCCGAACATGGGGTGGAGCCTTTCTCATCGTCGAGATTGGTGGAACAGGGAGGTGGTGCTGGTGGTGCAGGTGGTGCCTTGTTGTTGAGGCTTTACTTGCGGTCTCCGATTTGGGCCATCAGCGACTTCGTGATCGCTTCAATACCGGAACCGGTGGAAGTGATCTTCACTTCCTGCTTCTTCTGCGACCACACCGTTTCGGGGCGGCTTTGCAGGAGGAGAACATTGGAACCTGCAGGCAAGTCGGCATCAATGGCCCACTCGATGTCCTGGACTGTTCCGTAGTGTTTGTGAGCTGCCTTAGCCAAAGTGGCAACCTGGATGAGTTCTTCATCGCTCAGGCTGGGGCTATTGCGGCGCTCAGCGTCGACTTCCTTGCGGATCACGGTGCCGTGACCGGAAGGAACGAGTTCTTCGTGCTTGTCAGAGATGATGCGGTTGATGATGTGCATCATGACCTTGTCAATCATGAAGTTATCAGGAGTAACTTCACCAGAGACAACCATCTCGCCGAGGCCCCAGCTGGAGTCGACCACGATCTTGGACTTGTCACCATTGCTGGGGTCGATGGTCATCGCTACACCAGAGGTGCGCGAGTTAACCATCTTCTGAACAGCAACTGCCATGGACAGGCCCTCATCAGAGATGTTGTTGGCCATGCGGTAGGTGATGGCACGTGCAGTGTAGAGCGAAGCCCAGCACTCACGGATCTTCTGCATCACTGCTTCCTGACCGATGATCCATAGGTAGGTGTCCTGCTGACCAGCAAAGCTGGCGTCGGGAAGATCTTCTGCTGTTGCGCTGGAGCGCACAGCAACGGGAACTTCTCCACCACAGAGATCCATCAGCTTTTGATACGCAGCAATGCTTTCATCTCGAACATCTGCAGGAACTTCCTGAGTCATGATGAGCTCACGAATGTGTGCGGCGCGGGTGTCCACGTCCACAACATCGTTGGGGTCAAGGCCAGCCAAGTGCTTCACAATGTGGTCACGCAGGGTGGTTTGGTTCATCACGGCGTCGAACGCGTCGGTGGTGACAGCGAATCCGGGAGGAACAGGCATACCGGCACTGGTCATGATGGCCAGGCTGGTGCACTTGCCACCGAGGCGGTCGTGCTCTGGAGTTTCAGTGCTGTCAAAAGCGAAAGTGTACTTACCCATGGTTTTCCCTTACTTGGTCCATTCAACCGGCACCGACGTTGGCACTCGGAAGGAGAGGTTTTCAATGAAGTTGATATCTGCACCTGGCATTAGGCGCAGCGTGGGGATTTTCTTAGTTATCTCTTCCAAGGCGACCTTGCCCTGCAGCTTTGCAAGGAGGTTGCCGAGGCAGAAGTGGATGCCGTAACCAAATGACATGTGGTTACGAGCGTTTTCACGAGTGATGTCGAAGACATCAGGCTCAGGGAAAACAGAAGCGTCACGGTTTGCTGAACCCATCAGCAACAGCACGCCGGAACCCTTGGGGATGGGGACTCCACCGATTTCAGCATCGCGGGTTGCCTTGCGGCGCCATGCGACGATGCTGCCGCCCATGCGCAGAACCTCATCAATAGCGCCGGGGATCTTCTCGGGGTCCTCGACAAGTGCTTGGTAGGAGCCAGGGTTGGTCAGAAGCAGACGCAAAGAGTTTGAAATCAACGTGGTGGTGGTTTCGTGACCCGCAAAAAGCATCGAATACAACATCGAGGCGATCTCGTGGTCCGTGATTTCGTAGCCTTCGGCCTGAAGCTTGAGCAGGTCATCTGCGAGGTTGTCGCGGCCAGGGTTTGCCTTGTTGTCAGCAACTACTTCCTGGCAGAAGTTCCAGTACTCGACCAAGCTGTGAGCGTGAGGAATCTGCTCCTCATCGGTGAGCTCTGCCCAGGTCATCAGTGCGCGGCTTGCAGACCACTTCTTGATCTCTGGAATGCGAGAGATAGGAACACCGAACAACGTCAGGATGGTGATGGTGGGGAGATCGTGCGCAATATCGGAGAGGATGTCTCCTGGCTCTCCAGCAGCCAGCATCTTGTCGATCATGATGTCGACGTTCTCGCGGATAGCTGGCTCAAGAACCTTGTAGCGGCGAGGAGTGAAAGCCTTAGATGCAACTGAGCGTAGACGTGTGTGCTCTGGCGGAACGCGAGCGGAGAGTCCGGAGTAAGCGGTGAAGCCGCCTTCTTCCATGATCTTCTTGGCAGGAGCACCCATGGGGCGAACAGGAGCCTGTGCGTTCTCGGAGGAGAAAGACTCCCAGTCTTCGAAGGTGGCCTTCACATCGTCATAACGAGAAACAACGTAGTAACCAATACGCTCATCAAACATCACGGGCTCTTCGCGGCGAAGCTCTGCGTAAGCAGGGAACGGGTCTTTCATGTCGAAAGGTTCGTATCCGTGGTGAGTTGTTGCACTCATGTGCGTTCCTCCTTGAACGTGCGTAACTTCATAGTCACCCTGTTCGAGGTAAACACCTAGAGACTTTTCTCATTCAGTGAGAAAGAGATTGAAAGTTAATATTTCTCCTGCAGAAATACGCGGTTATCTGAAGGAGCTTTCCCGCTCAGCGAATGGAGCGACCTGACATCGAAGCTTGAATACTTTCCACAGTCCCTCGCATTAAGGGCATCAAGCGACGGACTTCACCGATCTTGCCCTTATCGAGAACCATGCCAACGGCAGCAATAGTTTGACCCTCAACAACGACGGGAATCGCGAGTGAGAATTGCCCTACTCGCATCTGTTCGATGGTGATGGAATACCCCGTTCGCTGAACCTCATCGATTTCTGCACGCAGAATCTCAGGGTCTATCACGGTCTTCGCAGTGGGAGCTTCGAGTTCACGCTCAAAGTAGGCCTCAATAAACCATTCAGGCTGTGCCGCAAGAAGAACACGACCCACTGCCGTCGCATGCAAGGGCAGTCGCCCTCCCACGCGCGAGATGAGCGGCACTTTCTTTGAACCATAGATCTTGTCGGTGTAGAGAGTCTGAGTTCCTTCCCGCACCGCCATGTGCACGTTTTCGTGAGTCAGATCAAACAAGTCCTGCAGGAAGGGATGTGCTCGGTCACGCAAACGACGCCCTGCGAGCTGACCCAGTTCCCAAATCCGCATACCCACTTGGTACTTGCCATCGGGGGTCTTATCCAATCCTCCCCACTCTTCAAGTTCGTGAACGAGCCGATAGGTCGTAGACAGAGGCAATCCGCATCGCTGCGAGATTCTTGACACCGAAAGCGCGCCGGGAGAGTTTTCAAAAGCAGAAAGAACGGACAAGGCGCGCGAGGTGACACTGCTGTTCTCAGCAGGTGCTGTCTGAGCTTTTGGCATGGTCACCTCTCAGTGTTTTTCTCAACCAAATGCTACTCCTTTGAGGTTTTCGTATTACCGGCCTCAACGCAACAACCCCGGCCGTCAGGCTAGGGTTGCTTTCGTCATTGAGGAGAACTAGTTGGTGACTGCTTCGTCAGAAGGAGTGGGCATCATGTTTCCGTTGTCCATCTCGTTCTCAAATTCGCGCATCATGTCGTCCATGTCACCGGGCATCAGCATTCCATCGTGGCCAGGCATGATCTCGACAGGCATGGGACCACCTTCGAAGCCACGGTCGTGATCGCGGTCAAAACCGCCAGCCAAGCTACCCACAAGAGCAATCCAGATTGCGAAGAAGAAGGTTCCGATAACAATCAGCGCTGCGCTGACATAGACCGAAATCTTGGCAGGGAGGTTGTTCTTGCCGGCCTTGTGAGACCAGACCCACGCAATGATTCCCATAGCGAGTGCAGGAACCTGGAAGAAGAAGGAAAAGACCAGCGCAACAATACCGAGGGTCTGACCTGGGTAAGTGGTGTGTGCTACTTCAGCAGTCTTGGCGGCTTCTGTCTTGGGTACTGCCTTTGCAGTAGTTGCGGTGGAAGCCTGGGGCTCTTCAGCAGGATCAAAAGTTGCGGGGGTGGTCTTAGCCATCATGTTCTCCAATAAGCGGATGTTGTGTTTCCACGGTATCCAGAGAACCTATGGGCCAGCTGTGAGAAATATAAGAGCTAGCCTAGAAAAATGGCACACCCAAAGAATCCGGTTTCAGTCCACATTCGAGCATTAGCGACGTGGCTTGTGATCTTCCCCCTTGTCGCGCTGGGACTCACATTTTTAGGCCCAGCACTCGGAACCGTTCACCCTGTGCTCAAAGCGTTCATCCTCACGATAATTATCGTGCCGCTTGCTGTGTACCTCTTGGTGCCTAACCTGCTTGCCTTCTACGAGAAGATGACAGAAAAGAAGTAACTAGGAAGGGTTGATGCCGAAGGCAACAGCCAACTTCTCAATCTTCTCTGCCCGGCCCAAACGGGGTAGGTCACTGCCGTCGCGAACAACGCGACCACGTGCTTCAAAGTCGGCCAAGAAGGTCCGTGCCCAGGCAACATCAGACTGAGTGGGACTAATGGCTTCATTAATGACAGGAACCTGGTCGTGGTGTAGACACAGCTTTCCTGTCATACCCAGTGCAACAGCGTGCTCTGACTTCTCACGCAAGATGCCATAACTGGTTCCAACCGTGGGGCCATCAATGGGGCCAGGTAGGTTACCAATTCGGCTTGCCACAACGAGCCGAGAACGGGGATATGCCATAGCAATGTCTTCAGCGCTGGTGCCAGTATCGCGGCGGTAGTCGCCACTGCCGAAGGCCAGGCGGAAAGCGCCGCGAGCACAGGCGATTTCTCGTGCTTCTTCAATGCCCAGAGCTGACTCCACAAGTGCCAGCACGCGTACTTTTCCGCCTAAACGGTCAAAGGTTTCGGTGACGTGAGAGCCGTCCTCAGTCTTGGCCAACATGACGCCGAGGAGTCCGGGGATATCGCGCAGTTGGTCAATATCATCAGACCAGAACTCGGAGGAGCGGTCGTTAATCCGAACCCACGCCTGCTTTGTCTCAAGCCACTTTGCTACTTCATCACGAGAGGTTGCCTTCTGGGAAGGGTCAACGGCGTCCTCGATGTCGAGGACGATCTGATCTGCCTTGGTGGCAGCTGCGGCATCGAACTCTTCTGTCTTTGCACCGTTGACGAGCATCCAGGATCGGGAAATTTCTGCGGAAACCATTCCTCAACCCTACTTCGAGAGGAAGTCAGTGATGTTCTTCGCCGTTTCCAGCGGTGACTCCACGACAGCGATGTGTGAAGCACCAGGAGTAACAACTTGGGTCGCTCCGGGAACGGACTCCGCGATGATTGCACCTGCTGAGACCGGCGCACCAGGATCGATCTCTCCAGAAATCACCAGCACAGGAACGGAGATATCTGCAAGGAATGGGCGTGCGTCATATTCACCCAAGGCTTCACACGTCTTGATATAGCTGGCATCGTCTGTGGCAACGACAGCACTGAGCACCTTCTTCACTGCCTCGGGTGACTTCGCAATGAAGTCATCAGAGAACCAGCGAGGAGGAAGTGCAGGAACCAGCGAAGCAGTTCCTGAAGTCTGGACCTGCTCAATGCGTTCAGCCCAACCTTCAGGGCCACCCATATAGGGAGCAGAACAAATCACCACAGAATGCTTTACACGCTCGGGGTATTTATGCGCCAACTCGAGTGCGATAGCTCCAGAAACGGAGACACCGGCATAGTCGAACTTCTCCACACCCAACTCATCAGCCTTCGCCACAAGTGCATCTGCAACCTCTTCGAGGGTGTAACCCTCGGCAGGGATAGGTGACTGTCCATGTCCTGGCATATCAAAGCGGACCACTGAATACTTGGCGGCCAGGGTTGGCAAAGCCAAGTCCCACAGGTGAGTATCCGTGCCGAGGGCATTGCCCAGAAAGAGAACATTGTCTGCCCCTTTGAGCTGTGCAACGGGCTTCTCAGAAACAGTGAATAGAGCGGGTACAGTCATGTCCCCCACTTTACCTAGCTGAAGAAACCTAACGAGAGTGCAACAGCAACCCAGAACCCCAGCAACATCAAGGGACCAAAAGGAATCTTGGTGTCTTTCGTCACTGCCCAGGCTTGCTTGAAGGGTAAATCCCGGCGTCCTAGGAAAGTCACAACAAACACAATCAAAGAGACCACTCCGCCGGCAAGAAAGGCCAACACAGGTGACAGGATGGCCGCTGGAACACTGATCAGACCGGCAGCACCTCCGAGCACACCAGCGAGCTTCACATCTCCCATGCCCATTCCTCCGCCATAGCTGAGCAGAAGCATGAAGGTAAAGTACCCGGCAGCTGAGATCGCAGGAATCATGGGATATTCACCCGAGGTCATCCAGACACCTATCCAGGCAATTGCAATGGCAATATAGCCAGGCATCACCCAGACATTAGGGAGCTTGTGGGTCTTCCAATCAATGCGCACCAAAGGAATCGTCACCACCGCGAGGTAGGCGAGAGGAATGATCTGCCAGAGCGTCATGCCAGCGACACTAATGCAAAAAGCCCTCGCAATGTGAGGGCTTTCCACAGTCCGCGGGTGAGCCGACGAAGAGTACTCTCCTCACCGACTATTCGCGTGGCGTTTAGAGAATCTCTTGGCGCTCCAAGAGATCAGTCACGAGCGCTGCAATAGCGGAGCGCTCAGAACGGGTCAGAGTGATGTGACCAAAGAGGGGTTGCCCCTTGAGGCTTTCAATCACGCTAGCAATACCGTCGTGGCGACCAACCCGCAGGTTGTCTCGCTGGGCGACATCGTGGGTCAGGATTACACGTGAATTCTGACCAATACGGCTGAGCACAGTGAGAAGAACATTGCGCTCCAGGGACTGCGCCTCATCCACGATGACGAAGGCATCGTGGAGTGAACGACCACGGATGTGAGTCAGGGGCAGCACCTCGAGAATGCCGCGGTCTACAACCTCGTTCATGACGTTGTCAGAGACGAGAGCGCCCAAGGTGTCAAAGATGGCCTGACCCCAGGGGTTCATCTTCTCGTCCTTGTCACCGGGGAGATAACCGAGTTCTTGGCCACCTACTGCGTAGAGGGGGCGGAAGACGATGATCTTCTTGTGCTGCTGGCGCTCGAGCACTGCTTCGAGCCCTGCACACAGTGCCAGTGCAGACTTACCGGTACCCGCAGAACCACCCAGGGAGATGATTCCCATACTGGGATCTAGCAACATATCGATAGCAAGGCGCTGCTCGGCCGAACGGCCGTGCAGTCCAAACAAATCACGATCTGCACGAATGAGGTTGATCTCGCCACGGTCTGTCACGCGGCCTAGAGCAGATCCCCGGTCCGAGTGAATAACCAGACCGGTGTTGATGGGAGTGTCCTTCACAACGCTGGTGCGAATGACTTCTTCTTCATACAGAACAGCCATCTCATCTGCGCTGAGAGTGATTTCTTCCATACCCGTCCAGCCACTGTCCACAGCAAGCTCTGCACGGTATTCCTCGGCACTCATGCCGACAGAGGATGCCTTGACGCGCATGGGGAGGTCTTTGGAAACCACGGTGACGTTGAGGCCGTCATTAGCCAGGTTCATGGCCACAGCCAAGATACGACTGTCGTTATCTCCCAGCTGGAGGCCAGAGGGAAGTACTGCCTGGTTGGAGTGGTTCAGCTCAACACGAAGCGATCCACCTTCTCCGATGGGGATGGGGAAGTCGAGACGCTCATGCTTAACGCGGAGGTCATCGAGGATGCGCAGAGCCTGCCGAGCGAAGTAGCCAATCTCGGGATCATGACGTTTCTTCTCGAGCTCACTAATCACCACCACAGGAATGACCACAGCATGCTCCGCGAAGCGGAACAGTGCCTGGGGGTCAGACAACAAAACCGAGGTATCTAAGACATAGACACGCTCGGTTGTAGATGAGGAAGTGGGCTTCTGGCGCTGACCGGATTGACCAGTCTTAGCGCCACTACTTTGTGGGCTCATGTGATGAAACTAAGACTGTGGAGACACACTTTGGTGACGACACGCCCGCTGTTCAGCTAAGTGTCACCTTGCCGTAATAATCGGGGATTCGTTAGCCGCCGAAACGACGCTCACGACGTGAGTAATCTCGCATCGCACGAAGGAAATCCACCTCGCGCAGGTCGGGATATAGCGCTTCTACGAAGTAAAACTCCGAGTGTGCACTCTGCCACAACATGAAGTCAGAGAGGCGTTGTTCACCCGAGGTGCGAATGACCAAGTCAGGGTCTGGCAACCCACCGGTGTAGAGGTGGTCGCTGATGAGTTCAGGGGTGAGCTTGTCTGCGAGCTGGTCCAGGTTGCCACCATGTCCTTGGTGCTCCGAGATGATGCTGCGCACAGCATCGGCAATCTCTGCCCGACCGCCATAGCCAATGGCCAGGTTCACGTGCAGGCCAGTGTTGTCCTTGGTGCGATCTTCTGCTTCAAGCAGAGTGTCAAGTAGTGACTGGGGCAAGACGGCGTCCTTGCCAACGTGGTTGATCTTCCAGTTGCGGAAGTGTGAGAGGCCTTCAGCGAGTTCGCCAATAATGCCGAAGAGCTCATCGAGTTCACCCTGGTCGCGGCCAGTGAGGTTGTCGGTGGAGAGCAGGTACAACGTGACCATGCCGATGCCGATTTCATCACACCAGACCAGGAACTCAGGCACCTTTTGCGCACCGGCACGGTGACCGTGGGAGGGGTTCTCTAAAAACCGCTCTCTGGCCCACCGTCGGTTGCCATCCACAATCATTCCAATATGGTGTGGAAGATTGTCTTTGTTGAGCCCCCGACGCAGACGCTTTTGGTACAGGCCATAGAGCAAACCTGTTTTATTTGCGCGCGACATCACGTCCCTGACTTTACCGAAACAACTGCCTCAACATCAGGGGCTACGCCCAGCAACGTCACATTCAACAGGCGTAGGCTGAAACTATGAGCTTGCCGCTAATCGAAGATGCTGAATCCCACCCCCACGTTGAGGTGAAGCCCACTTGGCGTGGCTGGATTCACACGGGCACATTCCCGCTGGCTATTGCCGCGGGCATCGTATTGATTGTTCTGGCTGACGGACCGGCGGCTAAGTGGAGCTCGGCTGTCTTCATGACGACCTCTCTTTTACTCTTTGGTATCTCGGCGCTCTACCATCGCTTCAACTGGAGCCCCAAGGCAAAGGTGATGCTCAAGCGTTTTGATCACGCCAACATCTTCCTCTTGATTGCTGGTACTTACACCCCACTTGCTGTGCTGGCACTGCCCCCCAGCAAGGGTGTGCTTTTGCTCGTGCTGGTCTGGATTGGCGCAACCCTCGGTATTGCATTCCGAGTGTTTTGGGTGCACGCTCCACGCTGGCTCTACGTGGCTCTCTACATCCTGCTTGGCTGGGCAGCCATGATGTACATCGTTGACTTGTTCCAAGCCAACGTCGCCATGATGATCCTGGTAGTAGTCGGAGGGCTTGCCTACACAGCCGGAGCTGTGATTTACGGCATGAAGAAGCCCAACCCCATTCCTGGAGTGTTCGGGTTCCACGAGATATTCCACACCCTCACGGTTGTGGCATTTATGTGCCACTGGACGGCAATCTTGCTGATTGCTCTCCACCCCGCCTATAACGCTTAGAGATTCTGGTCCGCCCAGATCACAATGGCGTCATAGTGGTATTTACCTAAGCCTTCTGCAATACCTTCATAGCTGTCCCGGTAAGGCGAGGGCATGATGTAGCTCAGTGCCAAATTCTTATACGCCTCACGTGTGGGCCTCCAGAACTGCGACGTGAATTCGTAGTGTGCGCGAACAGCTTGCTGGACTGTCTCAGCGCTAGCTGGCAGTCCTTCTTTCATGAAAGCGAGAAACTGCTGCGTAATCGCATCAAAGGCTGCAGTGAACTGTTGGTTCTGCTCTTTCGAGTAGTCATTGTTGTATTGCTCGGAATACATTCCAAACTGGTTGGACATAGTGCTACTTCTCTGAAGCTGTGCCTTCTGCCGCTTGCTCAGCATCGAGCTTGGCTTTAATGTCTGCCCTCATGTTGACCCGTCGCATCCGGCGGACCATGTCCAGCAACAACAGAATGGTTAGGGCAGCAACGAAGGCGGTGCCGAAGAACCCCACAACTCCGGGTGAGACCAACTCTGGGTCAATTGTTTCTTCTGCAAAGAACACGGTTCCTCCGAGGGGTTTCTAGCCAATAGCCTTGATATAGAGCGTACAGCTCACAAGCTGAGAGTCTTCAGTACACAAGGAGTCCCATGAGCACCGAGTACACCCTCGCCGATCGGTATGGCCGATCCAGCGAGCCTCGTGGACCGATCCGTCGGAACCTCGGCGTCATCATTGTTTCAGCAGTGATTATCGTGGGTTTGGTCATCTGGGCCATCACAACTGATGTCCTGGGATTCGGACCTTCTGCTGAAGCACGAGACCTGGGATACAACAATCTCACCGACACCAGCGTGACAGTGGAATTCGAGCTAACGGCAACGCCCGGCCACGAAGTGGCCTGCGCAGTTCAAGCTCAAAACACTTCTTTTGCCATTGTGGGTTGGAAGGTTTTTATCTACCCAGCTTCTGACCAGCGCATTCGTGACATTTCAGAGACGATCAAGACCAGTCAGCCCGCCACCACGGGTTTGGTCTACCAATGTTGGCTCACCTAGGCTGAAACTTATGGCTCGCGAAGAAATCAAAGAAACCTGGCTCACCCAAGAGGCGTATGACCGCCTCAAGGGGGAACTCGACACCCTCAGTGTTCAAGGGCGTGAAGAGATTGCCAAGCGCATCGAATCTGCTCGCGAAGAGGGTGACCTCAAGGAAAACGGTGGCTACCACGCCGCTAAAGACGAGCAGGGCAAGATTGAAGCTCGCATTCGCACCTTGACCGCACTGCTCAAGGACGTCAAGGTCGGGGAAGCTCCCGAGAGCCACGGCGTTGTGGAGACCGGAACAGTCATCACCGCCACCATCGCAGGCGAAGAGTCCATCTTCCTTCTTGGTAACCGCGAAATCGCTGCTGGCACTGACTACACCGTTTACAGCGAGAGCAGCCCCATGGGTGCTGCCATCCTCGGCCTTAAGGTGGGCGAGAAGACAGTATTTACTGCCCCCAACGGCAAGGACATCTCCGTGGAGATCACCAACGTCGCCACCTTCACGGGCTAACAGAACTTCACACAACAACGCCTCCCTTTGGGGAGGCGTTGTTCGTTAAGTCCTAGATGTCGTCGCTGATGCGAACTTTGAAGCCTTCATCACGTAAGGCCTTGACAACCTGCTTGCGGTGTTCTTTGCCACGTGTTTCGATATGAAGCTCAAGTTCGACTTCACTGATCTGCAGGCCACGACCGTGACGGGTGTGAAGCACCTCGACCACGTTAGCGTTCTGTTCAGAAACGATCTCAGCAGTGCGAGCAAGCTGACCTGGGCGGTCAGGAAGCATGACACGAAGCTTAAGGTAACGCTCAGAGGCTGCAAGACCGTGTCCCACGATGCGCTGAAGAAGCAGTGGGTCAATGTTTCCACCGGAGAGGATCGCCACCGTCTTGCCCGCGTTCTTGACTTTCTTCGCCATGATGGCGGCAACGCCAACTGCTCCTGCAGGTTCTACGACAAGCTTTGCTCGTTCGAGCAACATGACCAGAGCGCGAGCGGTGTCATCGTCAGAGACGGTGACGACTTCATCCACCGTGTCTTTGATGATCTCGAAGTTCAATGTTCCGGGACGTGCAACAGCAATACCGTCACAGATGGTGGGGTGAACGTCCACAGTGACAGGTTCCCCTGCGGCAAGAGAGGCGGGATAGGCGGAAGCATTCTCTGCCTGCACGCCAATGATGCGAACGGTGCGACCGAGGGTCGCAGCTTTCTGCTTCACTGCAGAAGCAACACCTGAGATCAGTCCACCGCCACCAATAGGAACGATGATGGTGTCCACATCAGGGATTTCATCCAAGATTTCAAGCCCGACCGTTCCCTGACCAGCCACGACATGTTCGTGGTCAAAGGGGGCAATAAAGATGGCTCCGGATTCGGCAGCAAATTCCTTGGCTGCTTTCAAAGACTCATTAAAGATGTTGCCGGTGAGAACAACCTCAGCGCCGTATTCACGCGTTGCTTCCAGCTTTGGCAGTGCAACACCGAGAGGCATGAAGATGGTGGCCTTGATACCCAGTTCACGAGCAGCCAGAGCAACACCCTGTGCGTGGTTGCCAGCAGACGCGGCAATCACGCCCTTGGCACGCTCTTCTGGGGTGAGCTGAGACAGACGGTTATAAGCACCACGGAGCTTGTAACTGCCTGTGCGCTGAAGGTTTTCACACTTCAAGAAGACTTCAGAACCGAGAACACCGGAGAGGTAACGAGAGGTTTCCATCGGAGTGGCTTGAGCAACGTTAGCAACGGTGGCGCGGGCAGCCTCAAACTCGGCAAGAGTGGGGCCAGCGACGTGCTTCGAAGTCATAACCAAATCTTAGAGCAGACCAGCTGTTTAGAACTTGCCACCCATTTCGTGGAGGCGTTCAATTCTGTCCTGAAGTGGAGGGTGAGTGGCAAACATGCGGTCAACAATGCCTGGCTTCACAGGGTCTGCAATCCACATGTGAGCCATACTTGAGCTTTGCTTTTGCAGGGGGCGTCCGTAGGCACCCAGCTTTTGCAATGCACTTGCCAGGGCTTCCGGGTGGCGAGTAGCCAGTGCTCCAGTGGCATCTGCCAAGTATTCACGCTGACGGGAAATAGCCAGCTGAACCATGGTTGCCACCAGTGGGGCAATGATCATCGCAGCTAGACCCAACACCATCATGATGGGGTTTCCGCCGCCGCCATTCTCATCACGGCGTGGAGCGAAGAAGGACATGCGCAACAACATGTCAGAGAGGAAACCGACGGCAACCACGAGCCCAAAGACAATCATCGAGACGCGGATGTCATAGTTGCGCACGTGGCCCAGTTCATGAGCCATCACCCCTTCGAGCTCTGCGTCATCCATGAGATCAAGCAGACCGGAGGTGGCAGCAACAGAAGCATGTTCAGGATCACGACCGGTAGCAAATGCATTGGGCGCCTGGTCATTGATGACATAGATTTTGGGCATCGGGGTGCCCGTGGCAATACACAGATTCTCCACGATGCGATAGAGACGTGGGTTGTCTGACTTCTGAATCTCGATGGCACCAGCCATCGAGAGTGCTTGAGAGCCTGCCAAGTAGTACTGGAACCAGGCATAGCCTGCGGCAATAACGATTGTCATCACCGTGATGGTGATGTCGTTATAGATGTAGCCGGCAAGCCATCCCAGACCACCAATAATCAGCAAAAAGAACACCATGATGAACACGGTGTTGCGTTTGTTCTTCGCGATTGCGGAATACATAGAGCGGGTGCTCCCCTAGTTCGTTCTAGAACTGAATGCGGGGAGGCTCAGCAATTGCTGCTGCATCCGCAACATCGAAGAAATCACGCTTGTCAAACTTCAGCTTGGTTGCCCACATGTTGTTAGGGAAGGTGAGGATCTTGGTGTTGAATTCACGAACGCCGCCGTTATAGAAACGGCGTGCTGCCTGAATCTTGTCTTCGGTGTCGACCAGTTCGCCCTGGAGCTGGAGGAAGTTCTCGCTGGCGTGGAGTTGAGGGTATGCCTCGGCAACAGCAAAGATGCTCTTCAGAGCAGCTTGCATGTGGCCTTCGGCCTCTGCAGCTTCAGCGGGAGTACTGGCCGAAAGAGTTTCTGCACGTGCTTTGGTAACCGCTTCAAAGACACCACGTTCGTGGGCGGCATAGCCCTTGACCGTTTCAATGAGGTTAGGAATGAGGTCCGCTCGACGCTTCAGCTGAACAGTGATATCGCTCCACGCCTCATCCACGCGAACGTTGAGAGTGACAAGTGCGTTATAGGTCGACCACAGGTAAATGCCGACGATAGCGGCAATAACGACAATGAGACCAAGTACGGGGAGCAGTACATCCATGACTCAATCGTACGACGAGAAAGCTGGATGTCTGCCGAGAGAATCGTGAGGAATTTTCACCTCACTGCCTGTTCTTCATTTCACTAGGCTGGAGCAATGTCCACCCCACAACGCCGGCGTATTCATCCTGCGTGGATAGTGGCAGCAGTCGGATTCCTCGCGCTGGTTGGCGCAGCTGGGTTCCGCTCAGCCCCAGGCGTGATGATGGTTCCTCTTCAAGAAGAGTTTGGGTGGGGCAGCACCACTATTTCTATCGCCATTGGCATCAACATATTGCTCTTTGGTTTGACAGCCCCGTTCGCTGCGGCACTGATGAGTCGTTTTGGCATTCGCAAGGTCACTACCGTGGCGTTGCTTCTGATCTCTGCGGGCAGTTCACTCACCATCTTTGTTACTGACCCCTTATTCCTTGTCCTCACGTGGGGCATCCTGATTGGCCTGGGATCAGGATCGATGGCTTTGGTATTTGCTGCCACCATCACGAACACGTGGTTCGTGGCCAGACGAGGTTTGGTTTCCGGAATCCTTTCGGCTGGCAGCGCGACTGGTCAGCTCATCTTCTTACCTGTGATGGCATCCATGGTGGGAACAACCGGATGGCGCGCTGCCTCTCTGGTTATTGCTGGTGGCGCACTGGCAGTCGTTCCTCTTGTACTTCTTTTCATGCGCAACTCCCCTGCCGATCTGGGTGTCCGACGTTTTGGTGAGAGTGAAGCAGCAGCCGAGCAGTCAGCCCGTGAAGCGGCAGCAGCACCACCAACGGGCAACCCTGCAAAGTATGCACTCACCGTTCTGAGGGAAGCTGCTCACTCACGAACATTCTGGGCATTGGCTATTGGGTTTGCAGTCTGTGGTGCGACCACCAACGGGCTTATTGGCGTGCACTTCATTCCTTCAGCTCATGACCACGGTATGCCCGAGACAACAGCTGCCGGCCTCCTGGCGGCGGTGGGTGTCTTCGATATCTTCGGAACAATTGCCTCGGGTTGGCTCACAGACCGCGTAAACCCGAGAATCTTGCTCGCGATTTACTATTTTGGTCGTGGCGTCTCTTTGCTCCTGCTGCCCGTATTGCTCTCTTCCACCATTCATCCCAGCCTGATCATCTTTATTGTGGTTTATGGCCTCGACTGGGTAGCCACCGTGCCACCCACCATTGCGATATGTAATGAGATGTTTGGCAAGAAAGGCCCCATCGTCTTTGGTTGGGTATTTGCCTCCCACCAAGTTGGAGCATCAATCGCTGCGATCGCTGCCGGTGTTATCCGCGATCAGACAGGTGAATACACTTTGGCATGGTTCGGCGCAGCAGCCCTGTGTGCTGTTGCAGCATGGATCAGTTTCCGCATTCGCAAAGCACCTGCGAACGTTTAGTGGTACCCCCAGTGGGACTCGAACCCACACTGGATCGATTTCAGCCAATGAATTTCTGCAGTACCTAGATTTCTCAATAAACACTGGAAATACAAGTGTATTACAGGGCATCACAAGAAATCTGGCTTCTGAATGAATTTCACCAATGTTGCACAGCAATGCATGTTTGTTGATTCAAATTCATAAATATATTGCAATTAAAGTCCATCTTGTGAGTACCTAAGAACACCTAGATGGATTGTTTTCGGGATGCAATTCTGACTGCATGTTTGTTTACGTTTTGAATTCTCGATTTAGTCTCATCAAGAATGAATAATGCAACCCCTGCGTCTTCTGCAAACTTTTTCGCGTCAGAGGTGAACAATCCAGAACAAAAAACAACCGCTTCCTTTTTGTGGTGGGAAGCTATCCCAAAGATTTCTCTGACGTCTCTAACACCAAGAAACCCTGAATAGTGCTTGCACTGAACCACTAATTCAGAGGTTTCAATATCAATTCCACCATCCCTGCTATATCGAGTGGTTTTTGCGTCTAAGTAGCCCCAGCTGGTAAGCATTTGCCGGCAATATTCTTCATAGTCCTGATGGCCAATTTTCGACTCTTGAACAGCTGGACCAGGAGGGAATTCTGGTTGTGAAGACCATTCTTCAATAACTTCAACCCACTCGTATCGATAGTCCCCTGAGTGCTCAATTGAAACTTCTACAAAGCCATCTTGAAGGCGCTCTGGCACAAGCTCCTCTTCACGAATTGCTCGATGTAAATGGCGAATCATTAGTTCTTTGACACTAGTTACACATTCGGCTTTTCTTTTATAAAAGTGTTCAACATCTCTTTGGTGTCTTTGACGCGCATTTTGTTCTGCATCTTCCTGCGAGTTCCACATTGCTCGGGACATTACAAACCAGAAGATACTTGTAAGGCTTGTTATCAGGCCAAATGGTCCAAGGACACCTATGAGCATGATTCCAACGACTAAGGCCGCTATTCCAAGAATCAGGACTCCTATAGCAGTTGAATTATCAACGGGGTCAGCTGGCTTGAATATCGGTTCAGTACCATAACTTCTTTGAACAGCGGCCGTTGCAATGTCGTCAATTTCTTCGAGACAGTCATCTGGGGTTATCGAATCATCGATCCATTCGGGGATAAATTCGGATTCTAGGTATTCGCTTAATTCTTCCTTGGAAGCCAAATAGATTTCTGATGGACTGCGATTCTGATAGTTACTCATTGTTGCCCCCGAAAAATCCCTTCGAACTGGCTATTTATTGTTTAAACGACCATTCAATTTGCAAGTGCCAAATATAACGGCATCTTCTGACCTTTCCTTGAATGTTACATCTGGCCTCTGACATCACTCCTCAGTATCTTTTGCAGCCTTGAGTAGTGTTGGTGAGACGAACTCGCGCATATAAGCAACCGACAGTTGCTTGAATTCCAACTAAGTCAGTAGTGCTGACTAGTCTTTAACTCATGGCCGGGGGTTTAACACCAGAACAAGAAGCGCGTCAGCTCATTGATGCACAACTAATTAACGCTGGTTGGGTAATCCAGGACAGAGATTCAATTAATCTCCAGGCATCGACCGGAATTGCGCTTCGCGAAGTGAACATGGGCGATGGCCGCGCAGACTACCTCCTTTATGTCGATAAACGGATAGTCGGGGTTATTGAAGCTAAACCTGCAGGTGTAACTCTCGCTGAAGTACATGCACAGGCAATGCGTTACGCCGAAAACCTGACTGCTGCCCAACAACTCAATGCAGTGCTGGTCAACCAAAGGCTTCCCTTTGTGTATGAAGCAAGCTCTACTGAGGTGTACTTCACAAACCATTTCGAGCCAGATTCACGTTCAAGGCGTATCTTCAACTTTCATCGGCCTAGTACCCTCGCCGCCTTCATCCGAGATGATCTGGCTTCACCCGGGAACTCGACATGGCGTTCCAGAGTGCACCACATGCCCAATACCGACTCATACGATCTGAGACCTGCTTCGCGTAGATCAGTTCTTGCGATTGAGCAGTCGTTACAGAACAACCAGCACTCTCGATCGCTTGTTCAAATGGCAACGGGTGCTGGTAAAACCCGAATGGCCGTTACGGAGACCTACCGTTTGCTGAAGTTCGGCGGCTTCAAACGCGTACTTTTCCTCGTCGACAGGAACAACCTCGCAGATCAGACCAAGCGTGAGTTCGCTGACTGGTCTACTCCTGATGATGGACGTAAATTCACAGAGCTCTATAACGTCGACAAGCTCAAGTCGAATGGGTTGCCAGAATCTTCAAAAGTCGTTATCTCAACGATTCAACGGGTGTGGGCAGGCCTCAAAGGTGAATACGTCCCCGACGAAGATGATCCATACCTCGAGGATTACCGCCCCGACACTATTGTCGAGGCCCACTACAACGAAGAGCTTCCGCCAGAAGCGTTTGATCTGATCATCGTTGATGAATGTCACCGCTCTATCTATGGTCTGTGGCGCAATGTCATCGAATACTTCGATGCACACATCGTTGGACTCACAGCGACTCCTACTAAGCAGACCCTGGGCTTCTTTGAACAGAACCTGGTCAGTGAATACACCTATGCCGAATCTGTAGCAGACAAGGTCAACGTTGACTTCGATGTCTACCGAATCAAAACAAAGGTCACTGATCAGGGTGGTGTATTAGAAGCTGCAAATGAAGCTATCCCCGCGATAGATAGGCGCACCCGTGAGCAGAAGCTCATCCAGTTAGATGACGACATTACTTATACGCCAACTGAGCTTGATCGAGCTGTCGTCAATCCCAACCAAATAAGGCTGGTTCTAGAAACATTCCGGGACCGACTGTTTACAGAGATATTTCCTGGCCGTTCTCAAGTTCCTAAGACACTGATCTTCGCCAAAAATGACAACCACGCAGAAGACATCGTTCGCACCGCCCGTGAGGTTTTCGGCAAGGGAGATGACTTCGCAGTCAAGATCACCTACAGCGCAGCCAACCCTAAAGACTTACTCCAGAAAATGCGCAACAGCGCTGAACTTCGCATCGCAGTCACCGTAGACATGGTGGCAACGGGAACTGATATCAAACCACTTGAATGTGTCTTCTTTATGCGAGACATCAAGTCAGGTACCTACTTTGAACAGATGAAGGGTCGCGGTGCCAGAAGCATCGACGACGCAACCTTCCAACAAGTCACCCCGGATGCAACCCACAAGGAACGTTTCGTTATTGTCGATGCCATAGGTGTCACTGAGCATCCATTCAATGACGTCACCACACTTGATCGAGTCAAGACTGTCTCGCTAGAGAGGCTCCTTGATAAAGCAGCTGCGCATGAACTTACTCAGGATGAAGCGGCAACACTTGCGTCACGCTTGTCGCGTCTGGCCAGAAGAATGAGTGATCAGGAAACTGCATCCATTGCCGAAGCTGCAGGGATGCCCCTAGAACAAATCGCAGGTGCACTCATCAAGGCAGTCGACGCTGATGCAATCGCAGAGGCAGTCGCATCTTCTCCAGATGAACCAGACGGATCAAAAAACGTATCAAGAGCAATCCACTCATTCGTTCAGGATCTAGCCGCCCCTCTTGCCGGCAATGTTGAACTTCGCCAAAAGTTAGTTTCAATTCACCGTTCGCTGTACCTATACCGCGATGAAGCAACACAAGATTTCTTACTTGGTGCAGGTGGAGTTGTTGATATAGAAAAGGCTCAAGAGCTTGTTAGTTCTTGGGCTCAATACCTTGAAGAAAACAAGGACGAAATCACTGCAATCCAGCTTCTTTACTCTCGCCCCAAAGGCGCGAAAATCACATTTAATGAGATAAACGACCTGATACAAACAATCCGTGCTCCCCACCCTGAATGGACGCCAGAGGTCATCTGGAAGGCTTACATAGCACTTCAAAAGACTAACAAGAGCATTCAGAACAGCACAGCAGACCTTGTCTCCTTAATTCGCTTCACTTTAGGTGTTACGGACGAGCTTGAGCCTTTTGCAGTTGTCGTAGAACACCGTTATGTGAACTGGCTTGAGCAACAGAAACTACAAGGTGTGACCTTTACAGAACAGCAGCTTTGGTGGCTTGAAAATATCAAGAATTCAATCTGTAGCGGTGTCTCATTCAGTGTTGATCAGCTAGACATGACCCCATTTAACGAACGAGGCGGATCAATGGGAATGTCACAAACATTCCCCAATGCACTTGAACTACTGACTGAGATCAACCAGGAGTTGAGTGCGTGATTGACCTACCGGAAAGTTGGGAATTCTTTACACTCGGGGATGTCGCAGATTGGGGCAGCGGGGGAACTCCAAAAGCAACTCATTCAGAGTATTACCAAGGCAATATTCCCTGGGCGGTGATTGGTGATCTAAATGATGGATTAGTCCAGGACACAGAAAAGCACATCACCGAGCAAGCAGTAGCTAATTCAAGTACCAAACTCATTCCTGTAGGAGCCATACTGATCGCAATGTATGGCTCAATTGGCAAGCTAGGAATTGCTGGCGTAGAGATGGCTACGAACCAGGCGATTGCTTTTGCTATCCCAAAAGAGTCTCTTATTCTTCCCAAGTTTTTGTATTGGTTCCTCGCTGCTCAGCGAGATCAGTTCCTGAAAAATGGAAAAGGTATGACTCAGCAGAACATCTCTCAGACTCTGCTTAAGTCTTGGCCAATTGCCGTTCCCAGGCTCGAAATACAACAGCGAATAGTCGAACGTCTTGAAAACTACCTAGGCAGGCTTGAAAATGCTTCCGGGGATTTAGACACAGCAACAGCCCTTACAGACTCACTGAAATCTTCCTACTTACAAAAACTATTTGGACAAACAAACTCGGATTGGACGCTTAATTCCGTTGCCTCCGTTGTTGATTGTGAACACAAAACTGCCCCAAGGGCAAGCGCTGAAGTTGCCGGCTTTTCTGTCGGGACCTCCGCAGTGCGAGGTGGCGTTATTGATTTCTCAAAGGCTAAACCTGTGAGCGAGCAAACCTTGAAAACATGGACAAAAAGATCAACCCCAATTCCTGGAAATTTGATTTATACAAGAGAAGCTCCAATTGGTGAGGTTGCGATAATTCCTGATACCCCGTCGATAGCTCTCGGACAAAGGACTGTCTTAATTCAAATTACTCAGAAAGAATTATTGCCCGAGTATTTGCATCTTTGGCTACAAAGTCCTCAAATTGCCAGTTGGGTTAGAGAGAATTCCACTGGCACAACAGTCCTTCACCTTAACGTTTCAGATGTCAAACGCTTGCCTATTCCTGTTATCCCTTCAGTTGAACGTCAACTTCAAATTCTCAAACAATTTGAAAAAGAGATGGAACGATTACAACGCGCAATTCAGGAAGTCAGGACATCTGCTTTTCAAATTGGAGCTTTGAAACGCTCTCTTCTCAACGCTGCCTTTACAGGTCAGCTCATTAAAGAGGTTCAGAATGACTAGTCAAAAAATTTCTTGTGCTGTTTGCCAGCAAAACGAGGAGCATGCGGCCAACAGCTCCGCACGTCAGCTAGTAGATAAGTTATGGGCTTTCTGCAATGTGCTTCGTGATGATGGTGTTGGGACCCTGCAATACACGGACCAGCTCACATATCTGCTTTTCCTAAAAATGGCACATGAGCGTGAGTCAAACCCGCTGAAGCCAGAGCGGATTGTCCCTCAGGATTGTTCATGGCAACGACTGCTAGATGCTGATGGTGCTGAGTTGGAATCAACATATGTCGAGATTCTCGACAAGCTTTCAAAGCAACCTGGAATGCTCGGCACCATTTACCGCAAGGCCCAAAATAGCATCCAGGATCCTGCGAAACTTAAGCGCCTTATTGTTGAGCTCATTGATAAGCAGAACTGGTCTGGTACCGGCGTCGATATCAAGGGTGATGCCTACGAGGCGCTCCTGGCCAAGGGTGCTGAAGATATGAAGTCTGGCGCAGGCCAATACTTCACTCCTCGTCCCCTTATCGCAGCGATGGTAGATGTGATGCAGATTACTGCTGATGACACCGTTGCGGATCCTGCTTGTGGTTCTGGTGGGTTCTTGCTTTCTGCTTTTGAGCACGCTGCAGCTGCAGACAATCTCACTCCAAAGCAGCGCGAGCATCTTCAGACAAAGTTTGCTAATGGTACAGAACTGAGCGATGGGCCAGCTCGTCTTGCCTCGATGAACATGATTTTGCACGGTATGGGTGAAGCAAGCGGTGCAAGCCCCATCGAGGTTCGTGACGCTCTCACTTCAGACCCTGGAAAGCGGTACTCGGTTGTTCTCGCTAATCCACCATTCGGCACAAAGTCTTCAAACACTTTCGTTGGTGCGGACGGCAAAGTATCAAAAGACGAGCTGTCCATCACTCGAGATGATTTCTGGGTAACGACCTCCAACAAACAACTGAACTTTGTCCAGCACATTAAGACCATTCTTGATATTCATGGCCGTGCTGCTGTGGTTCTTCCAGATAACGTCCTCTTTGAAGGCGGTGCCGGCGAGACCGTTCGTGATCGCTTGATGAAAGAGTTTGATGTTCACACTCTTCTTAGATTGCCAACGGGTATCTTCTACGCAGGTGGTGTGAAAGCAAACGTGCTCTTCTTCGATAAGAAGCCTGCCGGGGATTCGCCTTGGACAAAAGAGCTCTGGGTATATGACCTTCGTACCAATATGCACTTCACGCAGAAGACCAAGCAGATGCGTCGTGGAGACCTTGAAGACTTTGTTCTTTCTTATAAGGCTGGATCGCGTAATTCACGCGTTGAGACAGAGCGGTTCAAGAAGTTCACTTACGACGAGCTCATTGCCCGGGATAAGAAAAACCTCGATATTTTGTGGCTGAAAGATGACTCTGTAGTCGATGCCGCTGACCTACCATCGCCCGAAGTCATTGCTCGAGAAATTATGGAGAATCTTGAAGCTGCTTTGACCGAGATATCTGCAGTGGTGGAAGCGCTTGAAACCTCTAGGAGCACCAATGAGTAATCAAACTAAACAGCTTGGAACCCTCAAGACAGTTGACCTAAGGACAATCTGGAAAAAAGAAGATAGAGACTTCACCCCTTGGCTTCTAGATAACAGCGACCGTCTTGCCGAAGCTTTGGGCATCGATATAGAACTTCACGAAGCAGAGCATTCTGTTGGGACTTTCTCATTGGATCTTCTAGGCAAATTACCTGGCACAGATGAAGTCATCATCGTTGAGAATCAACTTGAGCAGTCAGATCACACCCACCTCGGACAGATTATGACCTATGCCGGTGGAACTGACGCGAAGGTTGTGGTTTGGATTGCACCCCGTTTTCGTGAAGAACACCGGTCTGCACTTGACTGGTTAAACGAAAATACAGTTGAGGGTGTTCGCTTCTTTGCTGTGGAAATTAGCGCTGTTCAAATTGGTGACTCTGTCCCAGCACCGCTTTTCAACGTAGTTGTGAAACCAAACGATTGGGGGAAAGCCATTAAGGCTTCTGCCCAGTCAAATGAAAACTCTGAAAGATACCTGGCATACAGGGATTTTTGGGAAATGTACCTCAACAAGTTGAAGCAAAAACTACCTAACTCGACCAAGACGAACGCAGATATATACAGGAGCTGGATAGTTCTCAGCTCGGGGACTCCGAAGATTTATTTCGCGACGTTCTTCAACCGACAAGGACTTAATAGTTTCGTAGAGACTCAGGATCCTGATCACGAATACTTCCAAATTCTCCTAGAAAATAAGGGTTCATTTGAATCCTCATTTGGAGGTGAACTCATTTGGGAAGAAGTTGAGAATCGTAAATCTTGCAGAATTGGCGTGGTGATGAAGGACGCTAACATTCTGCAAGAAGACAGCCGAACTGAACAACTATCCTGGCTGCTGGATACTCAAGAACGTCTGAGAACCGCTTTTGAAGCACACCGCCAACTTTTAGAAACCAACTAGTCTCTGGTCACAACAACACGTTGAAATACTGGGAAACCATTTGGATTTTGAAGGATTAGAAGTTCCGTCAGATAACCCGACACGGTCATCCTGGATTCAATCGCGGCTTTCTGAATCGCTTCTCGTTGTTCCAATTTGAGCGAAATTGTCAGGGTTCGGTTGAGCCGTCTACCAACAAAACTTTGTGTTTTATCCGACATGTTCACCACGCTTTTTCAATCTTTTTAAATCTCATACTTAACTGAAATGCCACCATAAGCGGAATGATTTACAAAACTTTGATGGATTCCCACTCGAAGTGAAAACGCAACAGTTACTGGTCAAGTGTGCCAACTCACGAAATAGTTATTATTTGAGTCACAATCTCGAAAAGGAAGAGCGAAACCTTATTAATCAAGGAATTTCCCTCACCAAATCGCTGAAGTTGGCCAATCGTTCTGACTTCGTTGTTATACATAGATCTGGATTGGGTTTGATTGTCATGGACTAAATTCGACTGATTTACAGGTAATTAATGTAGAAAAATCGCTGAAAATTTCTTCAAATTTTTTTCAAATTTAAAAATCGTTGTTTATTCGACATAATTTGGCCCTAGATCCGCATGTTTGAAGGGATCTAGGGCAATCAAATTACCTAAATTACAAAGTCACCACCAAGCAATAGATCATCTGGTGCGGTTCCTGCGAGGAGATTAGATTCTTTTGAATACATCTCTTGTATCGCATCAGCCACACCCGGATTTACAACGTTTGGTGTTGCGATATAGCTACGGAGAGTGGTGGCTATGCTGCTGTGACCCAACAATTTCGAGGTCGAATGAATGCCGACCGTTTTCTCGATTCTTGTTGCATATGTTTTTCGAATTCTGTGTGTATTGATTTTTTCCTCAGTAAGACCTACATGAGCTAAAAAATTTCGCCACTCTCTTGCAAAGTTTGAATCAGAAATAATCGTGTTGTTATAAGTAACGAATAAGAAGTCATCAGGGCCGAGGTTATCTCTCCCCGCAATTTGTCGCTTTACTGCTTCAGCAGCATCTTGACTGATGGGGAGTGTGCGGATGGATGATTTTGTTTTCGGTTTTGGCTGATAAATCGAACCCATCCCAGTTACATGCACGACGGTTCCGTTTACTGACAAAGTTGGAGGCACCGACTCGAGATTGATATCGCCAACTTTTAGGCCTAGTAGTTCACCGATTCTCACTCCAGAACCAAACATGACAATTAACATGTCTTTGAAACGACCTTTAGCTCTCGGCCCATAGAACGAACCTGAAGTTCTATATTTCGGCAGCGCGCTGAAAATCCTTTCAACATGTTCGTCAGAGATAGCTTTGACTTCTTTTTTCTCTTGAACGGGCAAAGGGCCAAGTCGTCTTATCGGATTATCAAAAACTGCCTCATGTTTGACCGCAAGGTTGAGCGCATTATTGAGAACTGTTCTTGGAGTAATTGCTACAGAAGGTCCTCTTTTTGCAAGTTCCTTGAAAAATCGATCCAACGCGGGAACAGTTAATTCTCGGAGCCTCAATCCACCAATATTCGGAATGATGTCTCTTCTGATTGCACCTCGATACAAAGTCAATGTTCCGTAAGGAGGATTTTTCTTCAAGATGAAATCTTCTATCCAAAAATTCACCAAGAACTCAACTGTTGAATTCGGCTGCAATTCCCCTGAGTGTCCTCGGGTATCTTCTTCAGCGTCTCGGATAGCCACTCTAATTGCTCTTATAGAAGCTGCTTTTGTGACCCCCGATCGACTGAGCCTTGTGTTTTTTCCATCAGCTCTTCGGAAAATGCAAGAAGAAACATAATTTCCGTTAGTTAATTGCTTAGTGCTGATTTCTCCAGCGGTACCAATCGGTAATCTAGGTCGCCCTCTCGACATCAGAGACCTCCTTCTTCAACCTGGGCGTCAACCCATTCGAGAACATCGCTTACGCGATATCTGAGGAGGCCACCGATGCGTATAGCGAGTGGCGTCTCCTTACCTAGAGATCTCCAGGTATGGAGTGTGTGGGGCTTGACGCCCAACAGGACTGCTACTTCATTCACTGTGAGCAAACGATTCAAATCGTTGCATGTGCATATATTTGTCTGCATGTATTTCTTCTTGTGCGGCGACACAAAAGTAGAAACGAAAAATACAGCTTTCGAACGACTCAATAACTCAATACGGGACATACCGATTGAATTAAGGCGTGAGTAATTATTCGATTTACAGATGATTTGTGAAGAATAAACTACAAATTTACAAATTGATTGATGTATCAACGGATTCCAAATTCCCTAGGAACCGCATCAATTCAAGCTTTCGTGGTACCCCCAGTGGGACTCGAACCCACACTGGATCGATTTTAAGTCGATTGCCTCTGCCGATTGGGCTATGGGGGCGTACCTTCT